>CAIVAH010000075.1 GCA_903903765.1 uncultured Methylococcaceae bacterium | reverse complement strand
CACAGCCTGAAAACTCTGGTTTAGAAATATTAGAATTTTGAGGGTGTCCTCGCCCACAATGATTTTCTTTGTTCAGATAGCTGAACAATACTTTGGTTTTTGGATAATTTAAATAATAGTGCCTGTATACCCCCATGACTCCCATACAATATATAAATACCCCCGAACAGTTAGCCACACTTTGTGAGCAGATAAAAAAAGAGTCTTGGTTAGCACTGGATACAGAGTTTTTGCGCGAGAAGACTTATTACCCCAAGTTTTGTTTATTACAAATAGCGACACCTGAATGGGTGGCTTGTGTTGATCCGATTGCATTACCCAATTTAGATGTGTTGTTTGAGGTGCTTAGCAATACAGACATCGTCAAAGTGTTTCATTCTTGTCGGCAAGATTTAGAGATTTTCTTTCAAGCATCGGGTAAATTACCAGCACCTATTTTTGATACCCAAGTGGCTGCGCCCTTATTAGGTTTTCAGGATAATCCCGGTTACGCCATGTTGGTATCCAGTTTTTTAGGCATTAATTTAAATAAAGCTCACACTCGCGCGGATTGGAGTAAGCGACCATTAACCCCGTCAGAAATTGAATATGCAGCCGATGATGTAATATATCTTTGCCAGATTTATCAAATCATGGTGCAAAAACTTACCGAATTAGGCAGAATTGATTGGTTAACCCAAGATTTTGCCGAATTATCAAATCCAGAGCAGTATAAAGTAGATCCTGAAAAAGCCTGGTTTAAAGTAAAAGGTAAAAACAAGTTAACAGGTAAACAATTGTCAATTATTCAAACCTTAGCGGCTTGGCGTGAAAAAACAGCACAAGCAGAGGATAGACCTAAAAGTTGGCTATTGCGTGATGAATTACTCTTTGATTTAGCGAAGTTACAACCCGAAACAGTGCCAGAGTTAGCTGGTGTTAGAGGCATTAATGAGCGTTCAGTTAATCGGTATGGTAAAGAATTGTGTCAATTAATTACCGAGGCCAAAAATCGTCCACCGTTACCATTGAATGACAAAGATAGATCTGCTAAGAAAACGCAGCAAGAAGAGGCTATCTTAGATATTTTAACGGCCTTGGTAAGGGTGCGAGCCGAGGAAAACGCACTTAACCCTAGCATTTTAGCTTCTCGTAAAGATTTAGAAGATTTGTTATTGAATGGTGATGAAGAATTACTTTTGCTACATGGTTGGCGTTATAGCATGGCCGGTAAAGAGTTAGTTGGTTTAATAAAAGGTGAGTTGTTGCTAGGTATAGATCAAGATCGTTTAGCAATCATTGAAAAATAATTAAAACGAAAAGCAGTTGGCATATAATACCGAAGTTTTTTATGTTTATATTGGGAGTTAGAATGAAAAAAGTTACATTTATTGCATCGGGTTTACTATTTTTATTGTCCTCTGTTGCACACGCACATGGGCCAGTTCGTCAAAAAGCGGAAGAACAAATTACTATCAATGCATCTGCTGAAAAAGTATGGGGTTTAATTAAAGACTTTGGTGATATGTCCTGGCACCCACTTATTTTTAGCACAACTATTAATGGTGGTAACACTAAAGGTGCAACTCGCGTTTTGACTTTAAAAGATGGCGGCACTATCACTGAAGAGTTAAAAAAAT
>CAIVAH010000074.1 GCA_903903765.1 uncultured Methylococcaceae bacterium | reverse complement strand
TGCGCTGGTGTTATTGTTTAACATTTCAACACTAAATAATTTTAGGGTGTTTTCCTGAACAGCAAAATCTTGAAAGTCTCCAAGCACGGCTTGTAATTCTTTTAAACGCTTAATAAAAACTTTGATTTGGTCTTCCGGATAGAGGCTCTGAAAAAATTCAAGCAAATAACGGAGCTTTTTACAAGATTTTCTTAAGTCATGTAGCGTTTCACAATGTGAATTATCGTCGATTTCACTACCTTGCTTTAATACGCGTTTATAACTTTTAAGTATTCTTTGATTGGCGAGTTGATGGATTGATGATTTTGCATTAGCTTGAACCACAACTAAAGGGGGTTGCTCTTTAAGGAAGTTTTCCCATTCAGATATTTTAGTCAAATAAATGGGTGATCGTAGATTGCTTGCCAGTTCTAATTGAGATTGTTGATGTTTAATTAAAATAAAATCATACAGAGGGTCTAAATCATTTCGGGTGGATTCAGGTAAGTAATTTTTATAGCATTGAAAGTTCTGCAGGTATACATCTAAATCCCTCGTATGACTGGTTATTTGACCTAACCAAGAGAAAAAATCAGCAAAATAAGCGTTTGTGTTATCAGGTATCAAGCCTTTAAGTTGACTAATTCCTGAGCGGGTTCTGCGCACAGCAACCCTAAAGTCATGGAGAAACTCGCTATCTATATTTGCAATTGTACCTTGCTCATTATCTTTTATAGTTTTTAATAAATAGCTATAGATTAATTTAACCGCTATATCAGCCCTCATAAAGGGATCTAATTTGATGTCTAATTTGGATGAATAATCGTTAGGTTTTCGACCCTGAATTTTTAAGGCTATAACTAAAATAGGTTGAGTTGCCATGACTAAATTCAATTCATTTCTAATCATTGAAATAAACTGCTCTTGTGCTTTTGAAAAACCTTTTATTGGGATAATTGTTAATCGACTATTAAAGAGTTCATGTTGCTGAATTATCAGGCGAAGAACAGTCTTATTCTCTTTATTGAGTAAATTTAAATGGTAGTTTTCGTAATCTAAATTGCAAATAGGTAATATCGCCCGAATGTCTAATAACGGAGAAAGTTGGTTTTTAATTTCTTCAGATGCAAATTGATGCCAAAATGTTGGTATTTCAGTTAGTTCCGTACTAGTAATTAAAGAGTCATCATATAAATTTTTGATAGCAAATGAGGATAATTTTTTCGACCTGCTAAATTCACAAGCAATATTGTTTTTGAAGAGTCTCCAATCGAAACTATCATAAAAAGTTTTAAGCATATACTGTTTCGAAACTAATTCGAGATTAGCTCTATCACTTAATTTACATATAAACTTTTCAGCGTTTAAGTTGGGTGGAAAATCAAATTGTAATTGCATTGTAGTTTTGAATAAATGATAAAAAATTTCGCAAGTAGTTTATTAACCCAGTATTAACATTTAATGACAGTGTAATAATAAATGGTTATCGTAACAGGTTTATACACAAATCATCCAAAGACAACGGGGGTATTTCATGAGTAGAGAGTTGTGGTTGCTTAGACATGGTAAGTCTGACCGTGATCTTGCTGTTGATGATTTTGATAGACCTTTAAAAAAGAAAGGGAAGTATGATTTGCTGCGTTTAGGTAAATGGATGTTAAAAAATAAATTATCGCCTGATTATATTTTAAGTTCTCCTGCTAATAGAGCTTTGTCAACTGCTGATATTATTCATACTGAAATTGCGAGTGAGTTGCTAATTGTTACTGACAAACGTATATATCAAGAAGGGATTGAACGCATAAAAGCGGTTTTAGCTGAATGTCCTTTTCAGGTTAAAAAATTGTTATTAGTAGGGCATAATCCGGAGTTGGAGCATCTCCTGATAAACTTGGTGGGTGCAGTTAATCTACCAGATACAAATAAATTGTTACCAACATCTACCCTAGTTAGATTGAGAATGCCAGAGGATTGGTTTTCATTAGAGTCGGGTAGTGCATCTTTAATTTCGATAACATACGCTAAATTAATAGTTGAATAGTTAATAATTGGTTTAGATAATTAACATAAGTGGCCTATCAATTTGATCATTCTTGAGTAGCTTTCACATTCTTGTCATATAATATTAATATGATTATGACGTTTAATTTAGATAATAGTACCCTAATAAATTACTGGAGAAGTATTAATGAGATTTTCTTTTGAAACAAAGTCGCTATTACTTGCGATGGGTTTTGTATCTTCAACTTGGTTTACAACAACAGCTCAAGCTGTTCCTTCAGTTGATGCAGCATTACCAACCTATCAGAAAGCAAGTGGAATTGCAGGGAATTTATCTAGTGTAGGTTCAGATACATTAGCAAATTTGATGACTTTGTGGGCAGAAGAATTTAATCGTGAATATCCTAATGTAAATGTCCAAATTCAGGCGGCAGGGTCTTCAACTGCGCCTCCAGCATTGACAGAAGGCACATCTAATCTCGGCCCAATGAGCCGAGAAATGAAGGATGATGAATTAGAAGCATTTGAAGATAAATATGGTTATAAACCCACTGCAATACCCGTTGCTATAGATGCTCTAGCCGTAATGGTTAATAAAGATAACCCAATTAAAGGTTTAACTGTACCTCAGGTGGATGCTATTTTTTCGACTACATTAAAATGTGGCAATCCCACTAACATAAGTACTTGGGGTGAAGCAGGTGTCGAAGCTTGGGGGTCTAAATCTATACAGTTATATGGACGTAATTCTGTATCCGGAACCTATGGTTATTTTAAAGAACACGCTTTATGTAAAGGTGATTTTAAAAGTAATGTAAATGAGCAACCAGGTTCAGCATCAGTTGTGCAATCAGTAACTTCATCAATTAATGGTGTTGGTTACTCTGGTATGGGTTATACCACTTCAGGTATTCGTATGGTGCCACTCGCTAAAAAAGAAGGTCAGCCTTTTGTTGAGGCAACTACTGAAAATGCACTTAATGGGACTTATCCTTTGACACGTTTTTTATATGTTTATGTTAATAAAAAACCGAATCAACCTTTAGCTCCTTTAGAAAATGAATTTATAAAACTAGTATTATCGAAATCTGGTCAGCAAGTTGTTATCAAAGATGGTTACATCCCATTGCCTGCTAAAGTTGTTGAAAAAGTCTTAAATACGATTAAGTAAAGGTTCAACGCTACTTAAATAAATATTGCTGTATTGAAGCTAATAAGTTTTTAATAAAATAAATTAAAGTTCATTTTAAAATGAACTTTAATTTAATAAGACAAATATTAGGTTTTAACTTTTTTCTATCTAACGATTTAATTGTGTCACCTATCAACTTTAGAATTGCTGCATGTCTAAAATAAACAATCAAATAAAATCTCATACAAGTCTGCAATTGTCTTCCGGTAGTGCACATGAAAGATGGCGGCTTATAAAAGATGCTACCGCTCGTTATGGTGTAATTGCAGGAGGATTAGGCATTATATTTGCAATTGCGCTTATTTTTTTCTATCTATTATATGTGGTTTATCCTCTTTTTATATCTGCAACTGCAGTGCCAGTTGCAGAATATTCTGTACCTGAATCAAATTTAGGTAAAACGGTTTTGTTAGAGATTGAAGAGCAAAATGAAGTTGGGGCACGCTTTACTAATGAAGGACAGGTGATTTTTTTCTCGGTAACTACGGGTAAAACAATTGCAATTGAATCTGTAAAAGTTCCTCAGGCCGTGCAGATTGTTAGTTTTTCTCAAGGAAGTCCTATCAATGAAGGCGCTGTTATTTATGGGCTTTCTGATGGCAAAGTTATTATTGTTAAACATCAATATAAAGTCACTTATCCGAATAATGTAAAATTAATTACTCCTTCATTATCATATCCGATGGGAGAGACTCCCTTAGTTATTGATGATACAGGTGTCGCCCTAGAAAAAATTGCCGTTAGAATTGGTGATAAATCAAGCACTATCGTAGCTAAAACAGCTAGTAATAACTCTGGAGGTAGCAAAATTCGGTTGAGTCATTTTGAGAAGGAGCAATCATTATTTTCGGATGAAGCAACAATAACTCGTACAGATGCAATTGTTGATTATCCTGCTACAACCGTTAAAAATATTTTGATTGATAAAGAAGAACAGAACTTATATTTATTTACTGCTAATGGGACACTTGCTGTCTTTAATATTTTAGATAAAAGTGCGCCTAAATTGATCAATGAGCAAATATTGGTTTCTCAAGGCGATACCATAACTAGCACTGCATTTTTAAACGGTGATTTGTCGATTATGGTAGGCGATTCCTCTGGAATAGTTACTCAGTGGAGTAAGGTAAGAGATCAGAATAACCAGTTTACCTTACAAAAAATTAGAGCATTTAAAGTCTCTGATAAAGCGGTGGTAGCAATAAATCCAGAGCAACGACGCAAAGGTTTTTTAACTTTAGATGCTAATAATACCTTGGCTATTTATCATTCAACTTCTGAGAGAGAAATGATTAAGGAGTCTATTGGATCGGGTATGCCTGTGTCATCAGCTTTATCGCCAAGGGCAAATACTGTCTTAGTGGAATCAGCAGATGCTAAATTATATAGCTGGTCTGTTGATAATAAACATCCTGAGGTATCTATTAAATCTCTATGGGAAGAAGTTTGGTATGAAAGTTATGCTAAGCCTGATTATATTTGGCAATCTTCATCAGCTAATAGTGATTTTGAGCCAAAATATAGTTTGACGCCATTAGTTTTTGGAACACTAAAAGCGGCTTTTTATGCGATGCTAGTTGCGATGCCATTAGCTTTAATGGGTGCGATTTATACAGCCTATTTTATGACGCCTAAAATGCGTCAATATGTAAAACCAACTATCGAGTTAATGGGCGCTTTACCAACCGTAATTTTAGGTTTTTTAGCAGGATTATGGTTAGCTCCGATTATTGAAGAACATTTAGCGGGCTTGTTCATGTTATTTTTGTTTGTACCTCTGAGTGTTATTTTGTTTGCTTTTGCATGGCAGTTTTTTCCAAAATCAGTTTTGCAAAATATTCCCGAAGGTTGGGAGTCTGCAATATTAATCCCCGTTATTATTCTTTCTGCTTGGCTGGCATTCACCGTAAGTGTGCCAATGGAAGCGTATTTATTTGGCGGCACATTAAGAGACTGGTTTAAAAATGAACTAGGAATAGGTTACGATCAACGGAATGCATTGGTGGTTGGTATCGCAATGGGGTTTGCGGTAATTCCAACTATTTATTCAATTGCAGAGGATGCAATTTTTAGTGTACCAAAACATTTAACTGTAGGCTCTTTAGCTTTGGGTGCTACCACTTGGCAAACGATGACTAAGGTTGTTTTACTAACTGCAAGTCCAGGTATTTTCTCTGCTGTAATGATTGGATTAGGACGTGCAGTAGGTGAGACGATGATCGTTTTGATGGCAACTGGTAACACACCGGTTATGGATATAAGTATTTTTCAGGGCTTAAGAACTTTGGCAGCAAATATTGCGGTTGAGATGCCAGAGTCAGCTGTTGATAGTACTCACTATCGAGTGTTGTTTTTAGCAGCGCTAGTATTGTTTACCTTTACCTTTGTTTTTAATACTCTGGCTGAAATTATTCGTCAGCGTTTACGCGAAAAATATAGCTCATTATGATTAAAGTATGGTTTAAAACTGGAGCCCCATGGATATGGCTCAATGCGGCTGCTGTAAGTATTTGTATGCTGATGGTGGTTGGTATATTAGGTTTAGTAACAAGCAGAGGTGTTGGACATTTTTGGCCTTCACAGGTAAAGCAGTTTATTTATCAAGAAGAAGGCAAACCTGATAAAACAATAATCGGTGAACAAGTAGATTCAAGTGTCACTCCTGCATTGATGGCTAAGTCTACTGGCCATAAAATGGCAGACAATGAAGACGTATTAATACAGTATTTGATTAAATCTGGTAACAGGGATGTAACTGGCACAGATTTTTTGTGGATAGAAAAACGTAATGTTAAATCAGAAATTGAGCCTGATGATTTAATAGTAGTAGAGAGACGTGAATGGGGTAATTTTTACGGAAGAATTCTTGAAGTTAAAGAGTCTGGTAAAACTGTCGCCTCTGGTAAAGATGCCGGGTCTGTATTGCAAAGTAAAATTTCAGAATCATTAAGTATTTTTAAAGAAATCGCTTATTTAGAAAAGAAAGAAATTGGTGCAATTAATTACAATTTAGAACGTCTTAGATTAAAACAAAGAAAGTTGGAACTTGAAAATCGTTTAGATGATAAGGCTAAACAACAATTGGCCGATGAGAAAAATGCTTATGATGCGGAATATAAACAATATCAAGTTCAATTGGCTGATTTGTATCAAAAAATTAGACGTGATGTTTTAGTCGCTGAAACCGAAAGTGGTGTTCAAGTTAAAATCCCCTTAGCTAAAGTAGTTAGAGTATTTCAGCCCAACTCAATGTCAATTTTAGATAAGATTGGTCATTATGTTGCTAAGGTTTTTGAATTTTTAACTGAAGATCCAAGAGAAGCTAATACCGAGGGTGGTATTTTTCCAGCTATATTTGGTACAGTTATGATGGTGCTGATGATGTCTGTTATCGTAACGCCCTTTGGAGTTATTGCGGCGGTGTATCTTCGTGAATATGCTAAACAAGGTTTTATTACTCGTTTAATCAGAATTGCAGTTAATAATTTAGCGGGCGTACCTTCCGTAGTTTATGGGGTATTTGGTTTAGGTTTTTTTGTGTACATTTTAGGTGGGAATATAGATCAATTATTTTTTCCTGAATCTGCACCTGCACCAGTCTATGGTACTCCAGGATTATTGTGGGCTTCTATTACACTTGCCTTATTGACTTTACCAGTCGTTATTGTCTCAACTGAAGAAGGATTAGCTCGAATTCCTAGTTCAATACGTGAAGGTAGTTTAGCGTTAGGTGCTACAAAACTTGAAACTCTATGGTTAACTGTATTACCTATGGCTAGCCCCGCCATGATGACAGGATTAATTCTTGCTGTTGCCAGAGCTGCGGGAGAAGTTGCGCCATTGATGTTGGTGGGTGTGGTCAAATTAGCCCCCACTTTACCATTAGACGGTAATTTCCCTTTCTTACATTTAGATAGAAAATTTATGCATTTAGGTTTTCATATCTATGATGTTGGTTTTCAAAGTCCAAATGTTGAAGCGGCAAGACCTTTGGTTTATGCAACTGCATTATTGTTGGTTTTAGTTATTGTGGGTCTTAATTTGGCTGCAATTGTTATTCGAAATAACTTGCGAGAAAAATATCGCGCCTTGGAAGGTTAATCAAATGTCAGAACATACACGTACACATGCTATCGATATGAGCTCAGTTTTGCGCGATAAAGGTAACGAAAATCACCAACATGAAACTTGTATAAGAGTAAAAGATCTTAATCTTTTCTACGGTGAAAAACAGGCACTACATGGTATTAATATGGAAATGCCTAAGCAGAAAGTAACTGCTTTTATTGGGCCCAGTGGTTGCGGTAAATCAACCTTATTAAGATGCATTAATCGTATGAACGATCTGGTGGACAGCGCTAGAATCGAAGGTCAAATCTTATTAGACAACGAAAACATTTATGATAAATCCGTCAATGTGGCTGCGCTTAGACGCCGTGTTGGTATGGTTTTTCAAAAACCAAATCCGTTTCCAAAATCAATTTTTGAAAACGTTGCCTATGGTCTTAGAATCCAAGGTATAAACGATAAGAGAATATTAGAAGAAACGGTTGAGAACTCATTGCGTGGAGCGGCGCTTTGGGATGAGATGAAAGATAGACTGAATGATAATGCTTTAGGAATGTCTGGAGGTCAACAACAGCGCTTAGTTATTGCTAGAGCTATTGCTATTGAACCTGAAGTCTTATTGCTCGATGAACCGGCTTCAGCATTAGATCCTATATCTACTTTAAAAATTGAAGAATTAATTAACGAGCTTAAAGAAAAATATACTATAGTGATAGTGACACATAATATGCAACAGGCTGCTCGAGTTTCTGACTATACAGCATTTATGTATATGGGTGAATTGATTGAGATGGGTACAACCAGTGAATTATTCACGAATCCAGTAAAAAAACAAACAGAAGATTATATTACCGGAAGGTATGGTTAATTAGGAGAGTAGGTAATGGAAAACACTAAAATTGGACATCACATTTCCGAGCGTTTTAATGTTGAATTAGAGGATATTCGCAATAAAGTGTTAATGATGGGTGGCTTAGTTGAGCGCCAAATAGAGTTAGCCATTGAAGCCTATACGTCAGGTAATATGGAACTTGCTGAGCAAGTGATTAAGCAAGATAACGAAGTAGATGAGCTTGAAATTCAAATTGATCATGAATGTACGCAGATATTGGCGCTAAGACAACCTACAGCGTTTGATTTAAGATTATTAATTACTGTTATTAAGATTATTCATGAAATTGAGCGTGTTGGTGATAAAGCAGAACGAATAGCCGAAATGGCTATTAAGTTGGCTGGCGCTGAAAATAAATTATCACATTATGAATTAGAACATATGGCTGTTTTAGTTAAAGGTATGTTACATGATGCGCTTGATGCCTTTGCAAGAATGACTTTGGATGACGTGCCAGCAATAACAGCCTTAGATATTAATGTAGATCGTGAATACGATAGTATTATGAGGCAGTTGATTACTAGGATGATGGAGGATCCTAGAAATATTACCCGTACTTTAGATGTACTTTGGACGGTTCGTGCTTTAGAAAGAATTGGCGATCATGCCTGCTATATATGCGAACATATCGTCTATATGATTAAAGGTGAAGATGTGCGTCATCTTTCTCAAGAAGAGTTAGAGAAAAGAGTAAAATTTAAATAGTGTTGGAGTGATATTTTTTCTGTCTACCAGTATCTGCTTCAATAATTTGCCCATAACTTAACCCAGCATCATTGCTGGGTATAAGTTTAGGCAAAATCACTTTAAAACCTTCTGCGGTTAGTAATTTAAAAGCTTGTTCTGTTAATAAGCGATTTTGAAACACACCACCACATAATCCAACGGTCTTAAATTTTTTTGTCTTATGGATTTGCTTGGCTTGTTTAACTAATATCATAGCCAGACTCGAATGGAAACTACTGGATTTTTCTTCTGGAGATGATTCTGTATTCAATAACATGGTAATTAATGGAGACCAATCACTTATCCACAAACCATTTTCATTATAGTTTAAAGGTAAGTCGATAGTCGCGCCTAATTTTTTATTCGCTATTGACTCTAACCACATTGGCGCATGGCCGTCGAAATCAGATTTATATACTTGAAGCGTTAACGCAGCAGCAGCGTCAAACAATCGGCCTATTGACGTAGTTGTCGTGCAATTGAATTGTTTTGTCCAAGCCTGGTTTAATAAGGTAGTATCGTATGGGCATTCATGCCAAGTTTCTTCAGTCTCCCAGCAAACGCTTAACGCTGTTCGCCATGGTTCAGTAGTTGATTTATCTCCTCCTATGAGTTTAAAAGGTTTTATAGAAGAAACTCGTTGCCAATCACCTGGTTTACCATATACGCCTTCACCTCCCCATAAAGTAGCATCCTCACCATAACCCGTACCGTCCCAAGTAAAAATGAGGGTTGCTTCAGTTAGCTTATGTTCTGTATATAAAGCAGAAGCATGGGCATAGTGATGAAATACCTTCGTAACATTAATATTCTGTGCAACTGCCCATCTATGAGCATTGTATTCAGGATGTGCATCACAGATATATTCTGTGGGTGTAACGCCATAAAGCAAACAGAATTGACTTATGGTGTCTTCAAAAACTTGCATACTTCTAGGAGAACTCAGGTCACCAATATGTGGCGAAATTACAATTCTATCGTCCCAAGCTAAGGCGATCGTGTTTTTAAACTGGCCTCCTAATGCGATAAGGGGGTGTTTTAAAGTGATTGGTAATGCAAGTTCTAAAGGAGCGATGCCTCGTCCAAAACGCAAAATTTGTGGAATATTGTTGATTACTCTATAAACAGAATCTTCGGCAGCTCTTAAAATATTAATATCATGATGTAAAAAGGCCTCAGCAATATGTGCCATTTTAGTTTCGACTTCAGTATTATCTAATAAAATGCCTTCGCCACTTATATTTGCAGATGTGATGACTAGTGCTTGATCAACACCTTGCAGGATTAAATGTTGTAACGGCGTGTAGGGTAATAGGAAGCCAACTTCCTTAAGTCCAGGCGCAACTGTATTAGTAATAGTGGAGTTTCTGTTTTTACCTATTAGAACAATCGGTCGATGATTGGCCTGTAATAACATTAATTCTGCTTCGGAGGGTGTTGCTGCATGCTGTATAAGCGCCTTAATATTCGCTAACATTACTGCAAAGGGTTTTAAGTTTCGGTGTTTATTTTTGCGTAAATTATTAACGGCAATTTCAGATGTTGCTAAACAACACAGATGATAACCTCCAATACCTTTTATCGCCAGAATATGCCCATTTTTTAGCACATCAATGGCAGAAGTTAAAGCGGCAGTAACGTCATTAGTGCTGATATTACCTTGCGTAAAAGATAGAGTAGGGCCGCATTCAGGGCATGATAATGATTGTGCGTGATAGCGGCGGTCAACTGGATTTTGATATTCAGTCTTACAACGATCGCACATGATAAAATCCACCATACTGGTGGATCTGCGGTCATATGGCAGTCCTGTCATGATCGTGTAACGTGGCCCGCACTGAGTGCAGTTAATAAACGGGTATTGATAACGGCTATTATCTGGCGTGTTGAGTTCTATTAAACAAGCTTCACAAATACTGTAGTCCGGAGGTATATGGGCGTTACTAAGTACATTATTGATGCTTTCTAGAATGCTAAAGTCTGCGTAATTTTCAGCTAGAGTCAGCTCAGATTTAATATGCTTAATATGAGCATTTGATGGCTTTTTAGAGAGTAAATGTTCTTTAAAGATCGCAATATTATTCAGGTCGCCTTCAACCCAGATATCAACCAGACTTCCGTCATTACGCACCCAGCCCAATAAGTTTAATTGTTTTGCTAAGGAACTGACAAATGGTCTAAAGCCTACACCCTGAACTCGACCGCTTATTGTTAGGTGTATTGCTGTTAGCAAGTCAGGGCTCATTTGTATTGCCAATTCCCGAATTCCACCAGATTTTACATGCACCTTCATCAGAGACCATACAAGGTCCTATTGGATTTCTGGGAACACAGCTATGTCCATATAAGGCACAAGCATTAGGTTTTATCTGCCCTAAAATCACCTTAGCACAGTCACAACCAGCTGGCATTATGCCTGCATTTTTACGGGCCTGATGAGAGTAGTCAGAAAAATATATGCGTGCATTATGGGTTGATAAATGCTCAGCTAATTCAAAGCCAGAATTAGGGATATTGCCAATACCTCGCCAATTTGCATCAATAATTGTAAAAACACTAGACAGCAATGTTTGTGCTTTTAAATTACCCTTAGCTTGCACTAATTGAGAATAACAATTATCTAGAAATATGTTTCTTTCTAAATGTTGACGTAATACGGAATAAAGTCCATTGAGTAAGCTCTCAGTTGTGAAACCAGCGACTGCCGTGGGTATGTGATGATCATCGGTGACAAAACGCCATTGTTCATAACCCATAACAGTAGCAACATGTCCGGGTGCAATTAGTGCGTCAAAGTTTTGTTTGTCAGCGTTGAGTAACAGTTTGACAGCTGGCCAAGTTAATCTTCCACTCATGAGTATCAATAAATTGGTTGGAATCGCTGCTGATAACAGGGCAGCAATTGGTGCGCAGGTTGTCTCAAAGCCAGCGACAAAGAAGACAATAGTGCGCTCAGGGTTTTGGACAGCCATGTTAAGCGCGTCCATAGGTGATGCAATGGGGAGTATTTTTGCCCCCTTGGCTTTAGCTTGCTCTAAAGTACGAACTCCGTTAATGCTCGTGTTAACGGGAACTCTAAATAAATCACCAAAGGCTACTAAAGTCACATTTTCATTGAGGGCTATTTGTAGCGCTAAATAAATATCTTCTTCAGGACAAATACATACAGGGCAGCCGGGGCCTGGAATTAAATCGATATGTACGGGTAATAAACTTCTTAATCCTGCATGCGTAATTGAGCGTTCATGCCCCCCACAAACATTGATCACCCGTATGGTTTCTGTTATAGGGAGTTGATGAATAAGTTTAAGTAATTGTTTCGCATCCATCGCCATAATGATAATTATTTTGGCTGTTGGACAGGCTTAAGTTTATTTGCTGGGTGGGTATGAAGGTTTATACCTTCAGTTTGAATTTTGGGTTTTAAAGTTTCATGTTGGAGTAGGCGTTTTTGATGTTGTATTATTTCTGTCATCAGCCAAGCTGTCCAATCGTCAATGCCAGTAGTGTTTTTAGAACTAAAAGTAATGATAGGCGCTTTGTTAGCTAGGTTATGGATATTCTCTATGGCATTTTCAATAGCAAAATCATCTAAATACGGCAATAAATCAGCTTTAGTAATCAGCACTAAATCGGCAGCCTTAAACATAACAGGATATTTAGAGGGTTTGTCATCACCTTCAGTTACAGAAAGTAAAACTACATTTCGGTGATGGCCCAGATCGAAACTGGCAGGACACACTAAATTACCCACGTTCTCAATAAATAATAGGTCTAAGCCTTTAAGAGATATATGGTGTAAGACGTTATGTATAAGATGTGCATCTAAATGACAGGCCGTTCCGGTGGTTATCTGATAAGCGGGTACACCTTGCGCCTGAATACGTAACGCATCATTTTCAGTTTCAAGATCACCTTCAATAACAGCGATATTTAAAGCCGCTTTTAAAGTTTTTATAGTGGTTTCTAATAAAGCCGTTTTTCCAGAACCTGGCGCTGACATTAAATTAATCACCAACACTTTTTCTGCATCAAAGTGCGCACGATTATGATCAGCTTGCTTATCATTATGTGATAATAAGTTTTGTAAGACAGAAATGGTTGTTAAGCCTTTTTGGGGTTTTTCAGCATTGATAAATGGCCGATTACCCGGTGTTATATTGCAGCCACAGGTATTACACATATTGCATCTTTAGGTTCATTATGAAGTGGTAAATAAGGTCAAATTAGCCAAAATCAATTCAGCTCCATTCAACAATTGAGTGTCATTACTATGACAGTGATGACAGACCAAATGGTTTGCAGACACTGTTGATTCTTGGTTACAAACAAGGCAAACAATAATGACGGGTGAGCTTTGTATGATCAGTGTTGCGGTTTCTGCTAGCGTGCCAATTTTTAGAATTGCGAAAGCATTTTCCAGTAAAAGGGGTTCAACTCCGGCTAAAGGGCCAATGATAAGTGTTAGTGCTTCAATGTACTTAGCTTGATGTTGTTGCGCTATAGTAAGTGCTTGATCTAGTAAATCTTCGCATAAAGATAGTTCATGCATATCATTCAGCGCTTGCTTGCATTTGGTCGATCAATTCCCAAGTAGATAAAGCTTCGGACGCTGTTACTTTTTGCAAAGCATAGCCAACATGAATTAACACATAATCACCTAATTGGATATCTTCTTCTTGCAATAAGCATAAACTGACTTCTCGTGTCACGCCATGAGTTTCGCAGTGTGCACTGTTACCAACTATTTTAGTTATCTGCATTGGTAAGGCAAGACACATGAGGTTACCTATAATATTAAGAATAATTTATTGATAGAAAAAGTCGTTGTCATCGGTTATGTCTAATTCAATTGATTCGCCTGGAATTCTTTTTTCTTCAAATATCCACTCGCCTAAGTCAATTAAGCGACAGCGATCACAACAGAAAGGTTTAAATTTATTTTCTGGTAGCCATTCTACAGCGCTTTTACATGTAGGGCATTTTACCGTCAAAGGTTTGTTTGTCGGTGACATTAAAATAAGCAGCGAGTCAGGGTGAATGGAATATCTGCAACAGATTGAATAGGGGTTTTGTTATCGGACATTATTTGCATAAAGCGGATATTGCAGCGATGTTTGCCACCACTTATCTCAGCAAAGCACTGTATGGACTTATCTACATCGAGTCGAATCAGTTGATAGGGTTGTTTTTGATCTAAATCTATTTGAAAAAAACCCGCTAATGCAGTTTCCGACTTTGGGTTACAACTATTACGAATAAAATTAAGAATATAGTTTACGGCGGTGTTTATATCTTTAAAGGGTTTAAACCAATTTTCTAAGTCTCTTATTCTATATGCTTCATCTTGTGATAGCCAATAATGATATTCGGGTAAGTCAAAAGAGCAACTACCACCGGGGATAGAACTACGTTGCGCAATACTTTGTAGTAAGTTATTGTCAGCATTAGTTAAACCCATTTTTTCAGTTAAACCATGTAATTTTTTGGTCACATCATCTAACTGATTAAGAATCTCTTGGAGTTTTTCTTGATTGACGCCTTCACTGCTAGCTATTTTTTTTAAGGCAGTGTTTTGACGGGTTAATTCTTTTAAAACTTCTGATCTTAAATCAGAGCGTTTAAATATAGATATAATATCAAGTAAAACACTAATGGCCGCACGTTTATCATTGATATCTGGACTGGCTGAAAAATGAATAAATTGATTGAAAAGATGTTCGAGTCTTATGAATACACGTATTTTTTCATTTAGTGGAAATTCATAAGTAATGGAGTTATTCACAGACAAAACGATCCTAGTGCGAGCTGATTGAAAGGTACAAATTGTGCAGTTTTTTAACTTCTTCTGCAAGTTTATCGTGTGTTTCAGTATTAATAATTAAGTCATCGGCATGGCTAATTCTATAATCTCTTGATACTTGATGGTCAATGATGGCATTTATAGTTTCAAGACTCATACCTTCGCGAGATAAAAGCCTATTTATTTGTTCTTCAACACTGCAATCAATCACCAAAACCCTGTCCACTAAATCAGTCATCTGCGTTTCGAATAATAAGGGTACAGAAATAATGCAATAAGCATGATTTAATAATTTGATTTCTTCGGCTATTTGTTTATAGATAAGCGGATGTAGAAGGTTTTCAAGTTGTGATTTGTATTCAGGCTTATTAAAAATAATGTTTCTTAAAGCCGGTCTGTTTAATGAATTATCTGGTTTGATAACAAGGTCGCCAAATAGTTCCTTAATTTGTAACAACGCAGGTTGACCTACAGCGACTAATTGATGGGATATGATATCGGCATCAATAATCGGTACTTTAAGTTGTTCGAAAATGTTTGTTACTGTGGTTTTGCCACAGCCGATGCCACCCGTTAAACCGATTCTAAGCATTGTTTAAAGACCAAAGGCCGAGAAATAAAACCTGTTTAGTTCTTCACCCCATAAAAGTGCTAGCCATCCGGCTACTGCTAAATAAGGGCCAAACGGAAATGGGGTAGAATGATCGCGTTTATTAAGCGATATCATGATCAATCCTATCAGTGTGCCAACTAAGGACGAGAGTAGGATAATTAACGGTAAATACTGCCAGCCTAGCCAAGCACCAAAAACAGCTAATAGTTTAAAGTCTCCATAGCCCATACCATCTTTACCAGTCATTAATTTAAAACCATGGAATACACACCATAAGCTTAGATAGCCAGAAATCGCGCCGATGATACTATTACTGGTGTTGCAGTAAAAACCAAAAATACTTAAGAACAAGCCTAGCCAGAGTAAAGGTTGAGTGATATTGTCAGGTAATAGTTGATGATCGATATCAATGAAACTAAGTGCGATGAGGCCCCAAGTTAAAATTAAGGCAAAAAAAGTATGTGTAGAATAACCAAAATGACCGGCGATAATGATCGATACAATAGCCGTTAATAATTCAATAAAAGGGTATCGAACAGGGATATCTGTTTTACAACTTGCACAGCGTCCTTTTAAAAATAGATAACTCAAAACCGGAATATTTTGATGTGGTTTTATTAGAGTGGAACATTTTGGACAATGTGAGTGCGGCAGTGCTAAGTTGAATGGCTTTTGTGGTGCAATGTCTTCAGGCGTTATTTGCAGATAGTCTAAACATTCTGAGCGCCAACTATTTTGCAACATAATGGGTAGACGATAGATAACTACATTAAGAAAGCTACCAATCATTAAGCCGATTAACCCGATAAATAAAGCAAATATGTAGACGTTGTTGAAAAGGTTATCAAGGGTTTGCAACATTAGGTGTATTGACTAAGATAAGTGAGGGAGCTTAGATAGTTGTTAAAGTATAACATAATGTAGAGTGGGTGTTATTTAAGCCATCACCGCACCCATTTGAAAAATGGGTAGGTACATTGCAATAACTAAACCACCAATTATGAGGCCTAATAACACCATAATTAGGGGTTCGACTAAGCTACCTAAGTTATCTACTAAATTATCAAGTTCTGCTTCATAAAAATCGGCTGTTTTAGCGAGCATATTATCTAGTGCCCCTGATTCTTCACCAATAGCAATCATTTGTTGGACAAAATTTGGAAATAAATGCGTTTTCAACATAGCGTATTGCAGTCTATGGCCGGTTGCTACATCGTCTCGCATGGATAATATCGCTTCAGAATATACATAATTACCACAGACACCAGAAACTGAGTGCAGGGCATCAACAATAGGAATACCTGCTGCAGATAGAGTAGATAAGGTTCGGGTAAATCTTGCAATAATCGCTTTAGTTATTAACTGACCGACAATAGGGAGCTTTAGTAGTGTGCTATCGATAAAATGTTCAAATGCTTTTGAGTGCCTTTGAGCATAATAAAAACTATAACTGATTATCAGCAGCAATAGACCTATAATCCACCAATCATTAATAAGCCAAGTTGATAGACTTAAAACTGATTGAGTAAATAAAGGTAATTCGGCCCCAAAGCTTGTATAGAGTTCTTTAAATACCGGTATTACAAACACTAAAAGTATTGCGGTCACTACAAAGGCAACACTTAAAACCGTCAGTGGATAAATTAAGGCTTTTTTAAATTTCTTGCGTAATAGTTCGGTTTTCTCTTTATAAGTGGCTATTTTTGTCAACAAAGACTCCAGAATCCCAGCATTTTCACCGGCTGTAATTAGATTGCAAATTAAATGCTCAAAATATTTCGGAAACTTTCTAAGGCTGTCAGCTAGGGTTTGGCCATTCTGAATATCTTCCATTAGTGCTGATAATAGTTTTTGCATGCCTTGGTTTTCATGGCCTTGTCCAATAACGCTTAGGGCTTGTACTAACGGAATTCCCGCACTCAATAAAGTAGCCAGTTGTCGGAAGAATATTGTGATCTCAGCGCTGCTAATGTGTTGAAAATTGAACTGGAATACGGGTTTTACTTTTACAGAAATCGCGGTGATTTGGTAGCCTTTGTCAATTAAAGCGACTCTGGCTAACAATAGATTTCTTGCGCTAATAATACCTTCATGCAGTGTGTCATGGCTATCGGTTCCTTGCCAGTGGAAATCAAAGTACTCATCTTCTAAGGGATTCGACATGGGCTTATTGTTTCTCTTTCGTAATTCGATCGATTTCTTCTAAACTGGTAATGCCTAGGCGCACCTTATTAATACCGGAGGTTCTTAAAGTATGATTGCCTTCAAGCTCTGCTAAGCGGGTGATTTGTTCAGCATTGCCGTTAGCTAAGATTAAATTTCGTAAAGCCTCGCTTAAAGGCATTACCTGAAAAATACCAATACGGCCTTTGTAACCCGTTTTGCAGTTATCACACCCGACTGCACCAAAAATCGTAAGGTCATTTAGTTCAGATTCATTAAAGCCAAAACTTAATAAAGTTGCGGTTGGTATAATTACAATTTTTTTGCACAATGGACACAAACAGCGCGCTAAGCGTTGCGCCATTATTAGTAGGATAGCCGAGGCAATATTGTAGGGTTCTATACCCATTTGTAGCAGTCTATTTAACGTTTGTGGGGCGTCGTTGGTGTGTAAAGTAGATAGCACTAAGTGACCAGTTTGGGCGGCTTTTACAGCAATATCCGCTGTTTCAAAATCCCTGATTTCACCTACCATGATAATGTCAGGGTCTTGTCTTAAAAAGGCTCTTAGGGTCGTAGCAAACGTTAAACCGGTTTTTAAATTAACATTGACTTGATTAATCCCATCAACAGTTATTTCTACAGGGTCTTCTACAGTACAGATATTACATTCAATTCGGTTTAGTAGATTTAAGGCACTATACAACGTCACTGTTTTACCACTTCCTGTCGGGCCAGTGACTAAAATCATGCCGTAGGGCTTATTAATAGCATCTAGAAACAGCTTCTCTTGTTCGGGTTCAAAGCCTAATTGTTTAACACCCATATGGGCTTTATTAGGATCCAGGATTCGGAGCACAATCTTTTCTCCAAATAAGGTAGGGCAGGCGTTCACTCTAAAATCTACAGCCTTGTCTTTACTAAGAGATATTTTAAGATGTCCATCTTGAGGGATTCTATGTTCTGAGATGTTCAGTTTAGCCATCACCTTAATTCTGGAAATGATTCTATTGGCAATGCTTAAAGGGGGGTTAGCATATTGATAAAGCAAACCATCGGTTCTAAAGCGTATCCGAAATGTATTTTCATAAGTTTCAAGATGGATATCAGAAGCGTTTTTTTTAATTGCATCCGTTAAGGTTTTATTTAAAAAACTGACGATGGGCGTATCATTGATATCCGCATCATCGCTAGTGTCCTCAATAGATAGGCTTATATCAGAAGCATCGTAAGTGTTTTCAAATAGCGTCAAATTAGTACTAGTCGACGCATCAATGCAAATATCAATCGCTCTGGTAAGTTTGAGTGCTTCTACGAGTATGACTTCTGGGTGTAATTGGCAATGAAACTTTATTTCATCTAAGGCGGTTTGATCTGTGGGATCAGCTAAGGCAATAAACAGCGTGTTACCTCTAACGAAGAGTGGCAACGTATTATGCTTACGAAGCAACTTTTCATTCAGAAGATATAAAGGCAGTTGTGTTAAATCGACTGCATTTAAATCTAATAACGCTAAGCCATATTCCACAGACGCCTTAAGCGCGACATCTAGGCTATCAATCAGGTTATTGATAATAAGATAATGCAGTAAAGTCATCTGCATTTTGGTAGCGGCTTTGCTATATTGTAGACCTAAGGTCGTGTTTATTTGCTGACTAGTTAGCAAAAAATGATTAAAACCTTTGAACGGATAATCTTCAGTTGCAGCATCAGGCATAAGATTATCAGGTGGGGGGCGGGTTAAAGAATTAGAAATTAATCTAAAGAACTCACAGTATAGCGGGTTTTACTTAAATATACAGGGAATGCTAACAAAGCTAGCATTCCCTATCGGTATTATAAAGCTTGGATTTTAGCTTTTTGTTGTTCAAGATTATTTAAAGTTGAACGTAAATCCGCTAATTTAGCTTTTTCTTTATCGATCACATCTGCTGGTGCTTTATCAATAAACGTAGGATTGCTTAATTTGCCTTCTACACGTGGGAGATCATTATTAATCTTTTGAATCTCTTTATCCAAGCGAGCTAATTCTGCGGCTTTATCAATTAAACCCGCCATCGGAATTAAGATATT
>CAIVAH010000073.1 GCA_903903765.1 uncultured Methylococcaceae bacterium | reverse complement strand
TCAATCAGTGCATGTTAATTTGCCTAAAACCACCCAAACAACCGCTGATATCCATAAACAACCGTTGCAATTAGGTATCGATGCACAAGGTGCTATAACTATTAATAAAAACCTCATTCCAGATTTAGCCGCACTTGAAAGCAACTTGAAAACAGAACTGGAAAAAACACCCGATATTGGTGTACATCTTTATGCTGATAAAGCCGTAGTCTATGAGAAATTAGCCGAGGTAATGGCGACGGTGCAACATGCCGGTATTACAAAAATGGCTTTCGTAACGGTAGAACATTGAGAGTATTGCCCTCGGCTTTAATTAATCTTCATCAGATAAACTAACATCCGAATCAGGTAATAACTTATCTTCATTTAATAATTTATATATCGCCTTGCAACCTTCACAACAAAACACCTTTTCACCTTGAGTTGTTTTAAAAGAGAAAGCAAAAATTTCCACCGGGAGTCCGCAAAGATTGCATTCAATTTTTGTATCAGTCATATTATTAAGCAAAAGGCCACTAAACCAGCTGATTATACTAACAAAATCTTATTTCAACTACAATGTTGTGGTAAATGCCTTATCAGATCTCGAAACGAAACAATAATTGGTTCGTATACTTAATTATTGGTCAACACAATTAACCCAACTATGAAACAAACTGCAGATATTAAACAATACCATGATGAAATGCGCCAATGGCGTCAGCATTTACATCAGTTTCCAGAAACAGCCTTCGAAGAAACCCAAACCGCACAGTTTATTGCCGACAAACTAACTAGTTTTGGCTTAGAAGTACATCAAGGTTTAGGAAAAACCGGAGTGGTCGCAAGCCTTTCCACCGGAAATAGTAAAAAAAAGATTGCGCTTAGAGCTGATATGGATGCTTTATTCATCCAAGAACAAAACAGTTTTACTTATAAGTCTTGTCAAGATGGCAAAATGCACGCCTGCGGCCATGATGGACATTCTGCGATGTTGCTAGGAGCAGCTAAATATCTAGCAAGCAATAGAAACTTTGACGGCACGGTGTATTTTATTTTCCAACCCGCTGAAGAAGGTCGTGCGGGCGCAAAACAGATGATCTCTGATGGCTTATTTGAACAGTTTCCTGCGATAGTGTCTTTGGTATGCACAATTTTCCAGATATTCCCGTCGGACATTTTGCGGTTAAGTCAGGCGCCATGATGGCTTCATTTGATTGTTTTGAAATCACCCTCAGCGGGCAAGCGACGCATGCAGCTATGCCACATTTAGGTAATGACACCATCTTAGCGGCGGCACAACTCATTACAGCGATACAAAGTATTGTGAGTAGAAATGTTGATCCTGCTGATTCAGCAGTAGTGAGTATTACGCAAATTCACGCTGGAAATACTTGGAATGCTATTCCAGAAACCGTGGTGTTAAGAGGTACTTTTAGGTGCTTTAGCTCAGAAGTAAAGACCTTAATCGCGGATAAATTATCCCACTTGGTTCAGCATATTTGTACCGGTTTTGACATTAAAACGACGCTAACATTTAACCCTGAGAACGCTGGCTATCCCGTTACCTTAAACACAGAACCTGAAACAGCTATTGCCTTACAAGCGGCCATTGCGATCGCAGGAATTGAAGGCGTTAACACCAATCCATCACCAAGCATGGGATCTGAAGATTTTGCTTTTATGCTCCAAGAAAAACCCGGTTGCTATCTTTGGATAGGTAACGGTTCTTCTGAAAACAGTTGCTTATTGCATAACCCTCATTATGACTTTAACGATGATATTTTAACTATTGGCGCAAATTATTGGGTTAAATTAGTAGAGATAATGTTAAGTACTAATTCTTAGGCTCAAACAACAAATGCGCCATTTTCTTGGCCTTAGTTTTTAAATAACCCACGTTCTCATCATGAGCTACTACTTGCACCGGAATACGTCCAGTCACCTTAATACCTAGCTCTGTTAACGACTCAATTTTTTCAGGATTATTAGTCAACACCCTAACTGACTTAACTTGCAAGCTTTCTAAAATCAAGCCCGCTATGTTATATTCGCGCTCGTCAGCCTGATAACCCAAATGAATATTAGCGTCTACGGTATCCATGCCTTCATCTTGCAAATTATACGCTTGAAGCTTCTTTAGCAAACCAATGCCTCGGCCTTCTTGGCGCAGATAAATCAAAACGCCATAACCCAAATCATTAATGAGTTGCATGGCCATGGCTAATTGCTCACCACAATCACAACGCCTTGAGCCTAAAACATCACCCGTAAAACATTCAGAATGTATACGCACTGGCACATCGTCTTTATTAGCTACATCACCTTTAACCAAAGCCATGTGCTCTTTATTGTCTAGCGTATTGCTGTAGTAATGTAAGACAAACTCGCCTTGCTCAGTTGGGAGTCTAGTTTGAACTAAATCTTCTACCTGTTCTATCACGTCTATAAAAATCCAAAATACCGTTTGATTCTATTTTACACGACAGATAAGATTAATGTTGATGAAGCAAGTTATCCCACTGTAATATTCAGAAATTTAACTAAACCGTAAAAAATATGATGAACTCAGAAAGTGAATTAATCAAAAAAAGATATGACCGCATTGCACCTTACTATGAAATGATAGAAGCGATGATGGAGGGCTTGTTTTTTAAGTCTTGGCGAAAAAAACTTTGGTCGAAAGTTGTAGGTCATCACATATTAGAGGTTGGGGTGGGCACGGGTAAAAACTTTGAATATTACCCGCCTAAAGCACAAATTACCTCCATTGATTTTAGCCCAAAAATGCTAAAACAAGCTTCATTAAAAAAAGAACATAAAGCCATTAGGGTTAACTTAGACTTAATGGATATCCAATCTTTAGCTTTTGCAGATAATAGTTTTGATACCGTTATTGCTTCTTTTGTATTTTGCTCTGTACCCCACCCTCTTAAAGGCTTAAAAGAACTTTATCGCGTTTGCAAACCAGGCGGGCAAGTTTTGTTACTTGAACATATGATTAGTAACAATTCCTTGCTAGCTAAAGTCATGAACTTTGTTAACCCTATCATACTAAATTTAGTAGGCGCTAATATCAATAGAAACACCCTTAGAACTATCAAAGCGGCAGGGTTTGCTTGGGTTATTGTTGATCAACAAAGTAGTCATCTTATAAAACTAATTGAAGCTAGGAAATAAGACATCATACTGCTTTCAAACGTTCCGCAATCAAAACCATTAACTGCTCAGCTAATTGGGTCTTATCTGTCATAGATAAAGAGATATCACCGTCAGGCCAAAAAACATGCAAGGCATTTTGATCACTATCAAAGCCACCTTGCGCCTGCCCCACCCAATTAGCAGCAATCATATCCACGTTTTTTCTGGATAACTTATCGCGAGCATAAGCTTCAAGGTCATGCGTTTCTGCGGCAAAACCCACCGTAAAGGGGCGATCATTAAGCGCAGCCACAGCCGCCAAAATATCTTTAGTTTTTTGCAAAACTAACGTCAATTGTTCTGTTTGTTTTTTGATTTTTTCTGGCTGATTTACCACAGGACTATAATCTGCGACAGCCGCAGCACCAATATAGATACTATGAGACGTTACCCTATACATCACGGCTTGATACATCTGTTCTGCTGTTGTTACTTTGATTAATTCCGCACCCGTTGGTGCTGATAAAGCGACAGGACCACTGACTAGTGTTACATCTGCCCCAGCATTTAAAGCCGCATGAGCTAATGCGTAACCCATTTTCCCTGAACTACGATTAGTCAAATAGCGAACTGGATCAAGTGATTCACACGTAGGGCCAGCGCTAATTAAAACCTTGTGCCCTGCTAAATAATGATTATCTTTTGATGCCACAGAATCAGTCTGTGCAAATAAGTGCGCACAGATGGCAGTAGGTTCCGTCATCCGACCATAACCCGTTTCACCACAAGCCTGATCACCTTGCTCTGGGCCAATTACTTTAACGCCATGCCGCAATAATTTATCTACATTCTCTTGCGTAACCGCCTTATTCCACATCGCTTGGTTCATTGCTGGCACCACAACAACGGGGCAAGTGGCAGCTAAATAAAGCGTAGTTAATAAATCATCTGCTAATCCATGCGCCAACTTCGCTAAAATATTTGCCGTCGCTGGCGCAATAAGCAAAACGTCAGCCCAACGCGCTAAACTAATATGCCCCATCGCGTTTTCGACATCAGCATCTAACAATTCTGTATGCACTGGATTTCCTGACAAGGCCTGAAAAGTAAGTGGACTGATAAATTGCATAGCGGACTTTGTCATCACCACCTGCACTTCAGCACCCTGTTTTCTTAATAAGCGCACCAATTCAGCTGATTTATAAGCTGCAATACCGCCACTAACACCCAATAAAATACGCTTCAAACTATTACCTTAAACCTATAAAAATCTAATTTATAACAGACACCTAGGACAATACCCACTGTATTTGCTTAGGCAAACACACAGTTTTTAAATCATAATTTGCCATTACAAATTCTCGGGCATTTGCCCCCAAACGTTGTCTTGTTTCTTCGTCATCTAATAATTCACAAACCTGATCGGTTAAAGCTTTTATATCAAAAAAACCCACTAATCGACCATTAACATCCTGCTCAATCACTTCTTGCAATGGCGGTGTATCACTAGCAACAATGGTACAACCTGCACTCATCGCTTCCAATAAACTCCAGCTCAACACAAAAGGATAGGTTAAATAAACATGTACAGTGGATAGCTGTAACAGAGATACAAAAACAGGATAAGCCACTTTACCCAAAAAATGTACGCGTTGCCAATCATTATCATTGATTAACGTGCGAACTTCTTTAGCAAATATTTCTTTCCAAGATTGATCAGAATCAGGCTTCATGCTGTAACTCACATCATCACCACCTACAATTAACACCAGCGCATTGGGACGACGTTTAAGTAATTCAGGCAATGCTCGCATAAAAACATGATAACCACGTAAGGGCTCTAAATTACGATTAAAAAAAGTAATTACCTCATCTGACTTGGTTAGCTCACGTGTGCCACTCGCATTATTCAAATTAAGACTGACAGCAGCATTAGGCGTCACAGCATCAGTATCTATCCCATCATGAATAACGGTAATTTTACTTCTGAATAGCTCAGGAAAAGTACTGGCTTGCCAATGGGTCGGAGAAATACCCTCGTCTGCTATTTCAAAATGTAATAAATTATTAGCATTTTTGAGTCTAACTCTACACGCTATATCCTGATCATTTTTTTCGAACTCAGGATCAAAACCAACATCAGCGCCTTTAGCATGATAATAAAATTCACTATAAATCTTTAGCTTAGCATTAGGCCAAACATCCTTAATAAAGAGACTTTCACCCCAACCGGGATGCGCAATAATAATATCGGGATAAAAACCGGCTTCGCGCATTTTTATAGCGGCCCTAAAGCAAGCCTCGCCCCGCAAAGTTTTAGTTTCAAAATCACTGGCCCAGGGATGCACATTAGGCGTTGAACCTTTTTGACTAGAATAAGAGACTAACTTTACTCCCATCCATTCATTTGCACCCATGTCCCGCATCGCCATTGCAACGACTGTATGCTTAGGATCGGCGGCTAAAGCAGGCGCCAAATGCTTAAATTGTCCAGGAAAGTTCTGGTGGATAAATAAGATATTCATATAAGGCGAGATACTATATAAAGTTAAATATTAAGTGATTAAATCATACTTGAAGCCATTTCAGCATTCTATTGTATTAACACCTAACAGAGCAACTCTCTACTATGAAAAAGCCTGACTGGACAGTTATACTAAGCAAATACTCTTCCCCTAACTACTTACGAATAACTTATGCAAAAATTTCTTCATGTAGGCTGTGGACCCAAACACAAAGCCCAAACAACGCCCGGATTTAACACCGATGCATGGACAGAAGTCCGCTTTGACATTGATGAATCAGTTAAACCTGATGTAATAGGCACAATGACTGACATGCAAGCCGTTGCATCTTTGTCAATAGACGCCATTTTCTCAAGTCATAACATAGAACATTTATACCCACACGATGTTCCTATTGCTTTAGCAGAATTTTTTCGAGTGTTAAACTCAAGCGGTATTGTGGTTATTACCTGCCCTGATTTACAGTCAGTATGCGCATTAATCGCTGACAACAAATTAACTGAGCCTGCCTATCAATCGCCCGCTGGCCCAATTAGTCCTCTAGACATTTTGTATGGTCATCGTGCCGCAATGCAAAGAGGCAATTTATATATGGCTCATCGTTGTGGCTTCACCAGAGATGTTTTACATGGCACACTTAAACAAGCGGGCTTTGCCTCAGTTATTGCTTTATCCAGACCTCAATATTTCGACTTATGGGCCATTGCCAGTAAACAACTCTTAACAGAACCAGAATTAATAGATTTACTTAAAATCCACGGCCTAAATTAAAAATAGCTAAACAAACTCACCCGCTATATCCACAGTTAAAAACTGTTGTATTTGCTCTGGCTCTTTAAAGTTACCATAAGCTAACAACAGTTTTATATAAGCCGACTCTATCGACATATTCCAGAGCATTTCTGCCCCTCTTTCTAATAACACTTGGGTACTCTGGTAGGCCGATGTTGATTTAATAGCCGGTGCTAAATACACTTTTACACCTCGCTGGGCACAGTGCTCTAAAAAGCTGACTAAAGAATATGGGTCTCCCCATTCATTAGAAGCACATGCAGTCCCTGAATGATACAAATCATGTAAAACCACATCGCCTTGCGCCAGTTTAATAGTCGCATAATTTAAACCGGGATAAGGCTTTAAAATGATAATTCTTTCGGAAAAGTTAGCTGACAATCTAATACCCGATTCTAACGGCAAACTTGCATCCAACTGCGTAAACACCTGATTCTCATAGCGCATAAAAGAGTTGTTTTGCACACTATAAAAATCACCGGTTAACTGTAAAGAACACGTTAAGCGCGCACCATGATGCACTTGCATCGTTTGGTTTTGATTAGCATAAGGCACAAACACACCCGCCCGAATATTTTGGCGAATAAAATCTACCGCACATCTAAAATTAGATAAGCCATTGGCTCTAGCATCATCTAAAGAATAATCACTCGACACTAATAACATCGGCACTTTAAGCG
>CAIVAH010000072.1 GCA_903903765.1 uncultured Methylococcaceae bacterium | reverse complement strand
TTCAACTGTTACGTCTTTACTAAAATCGGTTAATTTAAAACGCACCATCATGCCATCATTAGGTCTTTCCACACTGCCTTTAATGACCATGCCGCCCAAACGAAATAAACTATCCTTTGGAGCCTTGCCATCCACAACATCCGTTGTAGAAAAAAAGTACATTAGATTCTCATTAAATGATTTCAGCGCAAATCCTGTAGCAATACTGACACCAATAACCATTAGACTAATCAAAATTAAGCGTTGTTTTCTAGCTGGCTTCATGGTTTATTTCCGTTTTTGTTTTAAACTTTGTCGGAAAAACTGTCTACGTTCTATGACAGGAATAACAATATTTGCCACTAACACAATCAGTGTTAGCGCATAAGATGTCCACACATAAAAACCATAACCACCCATTGCAAAAAATTCTGCCAAACTCATTGCTGCTGCTCCGCTAACATTGTTTTAACCCAATGAGAATTCCGTTCACGCTTTAACAGCTCAATACGCGCTCGCTGGATTAAAGCAATGAAATAATAAAACTTAAAAGATAAGGCCATCAACAAAAGTGGAATCAACATACTGACATGTATCGATGGTTTATCTATTTTGGTTACCGTAGGACCTTGATGCAATGTATTCCACCATTCTACCGAATAATGAATAATAGGAATATTTACCACCCCCACTAAAGCCAAAATAGCCACCGATTTAGCTGCAATCTTTTTATCATCAATAGCCCCATAAAGACCAATAACGCCAAGATATAGAAACAACAAAATCAATTCAGACGTTAAACGCGCATCCCAAACCCACCAAGTTCCCCACATGGGTTTACCCCATAAAGAACCCGTCACCAAGGCAATAAACGTAAAACTAGCGCCAATCGGTGCACTGCTAATCGATATCACTTCAGCTAATTTGATACGCCAAATCAAACCAATGGCACCTGTAATAGCCATCACCATATAAATAAACAAAGACATCCAGGCACTAGGCACATGAATATAGATTATTCGATAACTATCACCTTGTTGATAATCTGCTGGCGCTAAATACAAGCCCCCATAAAGTCCCGCCCCGGTTAGCAACACAAAAATAACGACTAACCATGGCATTATCTGTTTGGTAAAAGCATAAAAATGTGGCGGCGATGCCATGCGATGATAGAATCGAACAACGATATCTGGAACTAAAAACATAAGATTGGCTTTAAAAATTCGTTATTGAAGAGAAAAAATTTTCAGAATTAGCGAGTTTGCTAATTAAAGAGCATTATTATGCATTAGAACCGCTTAAATTACCCTTCTTCCTAGCAAATCTGTGACGGCTGAGTTAGCGACGCCACATACTTTAATTTTATTCCTAATAATAGTGGCATAGTCTTCATGTAAATGACCATGAAAAATATGCTTAACACCCATAGCCGCACCCAACTCGCTAATAACCCTAAAGCCATGTCGGTGAGAACCAGGTGCTTCATGTGACACTAAAATATCGGCTTTTAAGGATTTAAAAGCCTCAAATTCATCATGCCAAATTGCGGATTTATATTTTAATGACAAATCTGCTTTTTGCACACGTGGAGGTTGATTGATTAAAAAATGTTCCTTACCTAACCATTTGGGTTCTTGCGGTGGATACCACACTCTACCTAAAAACACACCACTTAAACCTGCAACTCTTAAGCCAGCAATTTCAGTGACTTTTAAATGTAAATTTCGATGAGATAAAGCAGAATTAAATAAATTATTGTACTTTGCGGGAGTTTCAAAATCATGATTGCCAGCGATCCACCAAATCTGCGTTAAATCGGCAATCTCAGCTAAATAATGATCTAAAGGTGCATCTAAATCATAATCGCCTAACAAGACAACTGCTTCAGGTTTATTTTCTAAAACCGCACTAATGACTGGTTTAAAATTTCCATGCGGATCACCCGCAAATAGAATTTTCTTGTATTGACTCACGTTATCTCACTGCCTTTTTAGTTTGATAAGCTTTGATCAACATTTGAAAATTTCCAGAATAAATACAACAGACTATTAAATTAAAATCGACCCTCTAATGATAACTAGCAACCCTCTCGGCAAGAATCATAATTAAGTCATTCCCCTAGCTAATAATTACGCTATTAACCTTGCCTTTGTAAAGGCTTGTCTAAAATCAAGATACAACGGCGTATCTGTTTCTAACATGATTTTTAGCATGGCATTTTGCAATTTATACTTAACATTGCCCACAGCTAAAGCACCTACACCTACCGCATTCTTAGAGTTTACAGCATGAAGCAACGGTACACCTAAATCATTATACTTGATACCTTCAATACCTAATGGAGGAACAGCATTGACATCTCCTGCCACTTTAAGTTCCTTAGCAGCAGCAATTACTGTGGCACTTAATACTTGTACACCCGCTTTGGCAGTACAGAATATAATATCGGCATCTGCTACTAAGGCAATTTTTTCTGCCTCAGAACTCGCAACAGCACCGAGCAAATTACAAGCAAATCGACGATTATATGCTTTGGCTACATCCTCAGCGGTCTCTATCGATAAATGATCGACCAAATAAGTTTCGGCACCCGCTAAAGAAGCAATAATACCCGTCGCTAACCCTACAGGCCCAGTACCGCCAAAAACCAGTACCTTTGAGCCTTCTAATGATTTACCATGCAGGGAGTTCAATTGCTTCTCTACGCAAGCCACTAAAGAGGCAGCCGTTGTAAAAGCCCCGCTTGGATCTGCAAAAACTGATATTTCAAAAGGTGGTACCATCGCTTGACGAGCTGTATCAAGCATATCTATAGCCAAACCTAAATCGCGACCACCGAGAAAAAGAGCGGTTTTTTTAACACCGGCAGGTCCCCGTGAAAAAATAGCATCTTGCGTTAACCGATAAACACTATCTAACTTAACATTACTATAAGGCATAAGGATATCAAAACCCGCATCCACAGCCATATTAATATCAAATGGACTATTATTAGGGGTTGGGTCAAACATGTGAAGAATGCTACGTTTCTCCATTTAGATATCCTTATAAAATAAAATTAACTATTTGATTTAATATATTCTCTTGCCACTTCAAACGCATGCTCAAAGTGCAAAAACACTGGTTTTTCACTGCTAATCATTTTCTTTAATAAACGATTTTGAGCTTGATACTTTACGTTACCGATCGCTAAAGCCCCTATACCCACTGCACCACTTATAGAACCTTCAATAGCTGTACCATTGTGAAAAGCATCAACCCCAGCAATTCCTGCAGGAGGTACCGCATTCACATCCGCCGCCACTTTTAATTGTGGGGCAGAAGCAATCAATTCTACACTTAACAACTCAATACCCGCTGCACCAGTAGCAAACACAATATCCGCAGTTTTAATATACTCTGCCTTATCAGCATCGGCACCTGCTGTGACAGTTATTTTACCGTCACCAAATTCATTGCTACATAAATCAGCAACCAATTGGGCTTTTTCTAATTGTCTACCAATAATTCTGACATTAGCGCCGGCTTGCGCAGAAATAACAGCAGCCGCTTGACCCACTGGACCTGTCCCCCCTAAAGCAAGAATATTTTTCCCTTCTAAGGTGGTATTAAATTTTGTAATTAGTTCATACTCTACTGCAGCCACCATACCAGCCGCTGTGGTAAATGCTCCACTAGGATCAGCGAATACAGAAACCTCAAAAGGAGGCACCATTGAGCGTTTAGCCGTTTTCAACATGTCCATTGCTTGTTTAGTATCACGTCCCCCAATAAAAATACCGGTACGCTTTAAGTTCTTTGTGCTTCTTGAAAAGATAGCATCTTGAACTAAACCCTGTACTTCACTAGGTTCTACATTGATGTATGGCAGAGCCGTTAGCCAGCCAGCATCCAAAGCCATATTTACGTCAAACGGACTTAAATTTTTGGCTGTTGTTAACATGTGTAAAATAAATGGTTTTTCCATGACATCTCCTTAATATATTCAACGGATAAGTATAAAAGAAAAAATTACAACATTCTCGCTTATTTAGCATTTGATATAAAAATCTAACTGTTTTTAATAAACATATTAATACCAACTTGTTATAACAAGCCCTTCAACTTATAAATTAAATCAAGAGCTTGCTTAGGGCTTAACTCATCCGGCTGTAATTCTTCAAGTAACTCGACTGCTGGATGAAAACTATTATCCGAGAACAAATCCAATTGATTAGCCCCAGTTGAAGCCTGTTGCTCGCTATAAGCTAATGCTTCTAAATGCTGTAACTTTACTTTTGCATTTTCAATAACGACTTTAGGCACACCTGCCAAAGATGCGACTTGCAAACCATAACTTTGATTAGCTGACCCCTCTTTAACCGAATGTAAAAATACAATCTTGTCACCGTACTCCATAGCATCTAAATGGACATTATGGATAGTTTCTTGCTCATCAGCTAACGATGTTAACTCAAAATAATGCGTTGCAAATAAAGTAAACGCTTGCGTTTTTTTAGCTAAATAATCAGCACATGCCCAAGCCAAGGACAAACCATCAAACGTACTGGTGCCTCGACCGATTTCATCCATCAAAATCAGACTTTGCGCAGTCGCGTTATGCAAAATATTAGCCGTTTCAGTCATCTCAACCATAAAGGTAGATCGACCACTCACTAAATCATCAGACGCACCGATACGCGTAAAAATCTTATCAATCGGACCACAAGCCATACTCTTAGCGGGCACATAACAACCAATATGAGCCATTAACACCAGCAACGCCGCCTGCCGCATATAAGTAGATTTACCGCCCATATTAGGGCCGGTAATAACAAGCATCCGACGTTGCTCAGAAAACACCAGATCGTTCGCCACAAATGGAATATCCGACACCTGCTCTACCACTAAATGTCGACCACCTTCTATAGACAACCCTGTTTTAGGTAATAAGGTAGGCTTAAATAAATTTAAGCTATCCGCCCTTTCCGCAAAATTAACCAATACATCTAATTGAGCTAAGGCGGCAGCACATTGCTGCAATGGCATTAATGCTGACGCCAACTCGCTTAATAAAGCTTCGTACAAAGCTTTTTCAAAGCTAAGAGACTTTTCTTTTGCACTTAAGACTTTATCTTCAAAAACCTTCAGCTCTTCAGTTATATACCGCTCTGCCCCTTTTAAGGTTTGTTTGCGCGTGTAATGAACAGGAATTTTATCGGCATGCAAATGAGAGATTTCAATATAGTAACCATGCACACGATTATAATTAACTTTTAAAGTTGAAATACCTGTCGCCACCTTCTCCCGATTCTCCATATCGATCAAAAACTGATCCGCATTCTGACTTAAATCCCTTAACTCATCCAAGTCAGGATGATACCCAGCAGCAATCACACCTCCATCTCTAATTAAAACAGGTGGATTATCGATAATAGCGCGTTGAAGTAAATTTAATAACTCAGGTTGCTCACCGATCTGCGTAGTCAATAGAGCCAATTGCTCGGTATCTTCTAACAATAAAGCTTGTTGCAAGATAGGCAAAACTGCCAAACTATTACGCAACACCACTAAGTCACGTGGCCTTGCCGAACGCAAAGCAATGCGAGAACTAATCCGTTCGATATCCCCCACCTGTCTCAATAAAGCATGAATCGCCTTAAACTGAGCATTTACCAACAACTGCCCAACACAAGCGTAACGACTATTTAAAATATGCTGATCACGCAAAGGTCTATTAATCCAGCGCCTTAAACACCGACTTCCCATAGCAGTCGCGGTTTTATCTAAAACACCTAACAAGGTATAGTCAATATGACCCGAGGGATGATAATCCAACTCCAGATTGCGCCGAGTTGCCGCGTCTAACAAAATACTATCTGAACTGTTTTCAGTACTAATACCTTGAATATGCGGTAAAGCCAACTGCTGGGTATCTTTAATATACTGGAGCAAAGCCCCGGCAGCTGCAATGGCTGCAGTTAAGGCATCACAACCAAAGCCTTTTAAATCCAGAGTATTAAACTGCGTTAGCACGCGCTGTCTAGCGCTGTCTTGGTCAAAATGCCAAGAAGGTCTCCGACAAAGACCGGTACGTTGCTGAATAGTTGACGGTAAAGACCAATCCTCGCTATAAAGTAACTCAGCCGGTTTAAGGCGACTCAACTCGCTAAGCAATTGATCTTCTGTATAAACTTCTTGCAATATAAACCGGCCGCTAGTGACATCCAAACTGGCTAACCCATATTTTTTGTTGATAAAGCTAATAGCCACCAACAAATTATCTTTTCTATCTTCCAGTAAGGCCTCATCCGTTACCGTACCTGGCGTAACAATTCTAACGACTTTTCGTTCTACTGGCCCTTTTGAAGTTGCAGGATCACCCACTTGTTCACAAATAGCAATCGATTCACCCTGCCTTAATAGCTTAGCCAAATAGCCTTCGGCAGCATGATAAGGAATACCCGCCATTGGAATCGGTAACCCTGCAGATTGTCCTCGGCTGGTTAAAGTAATATCTAAAATTTGCGCTGCTTTTTTAGCATCATCAAAAAATAATTCATAGAAATCCCCCATTCTATAAAATAATAGGTTATCGGGATAGTCGGCCTTAATTCGCAAAAATTGCTGCATCATAGGCGTATGTTGATCAGCTAGCTTTTGTTTTATACTCATTAGGCTATTTTATCTGAAGTCTATCAAGGACACATCATGGATCATGAATTAATTGCTATCGCCGAAATAATCGGACAAAAATTAAAATCAACAGGCTTAAAGCTTGTTACAGCAGAATCATGTACAGGCGGATGGATTGCCCAAGTCATAACCGAAATAGCCGGAAGCTCTGCGTGGTTTGATAGAGGATTTGTGACCTACAGCAACACAGCAAAAATTGATATGCTAGGTGTTGATAGCAAAACACTCAATACTTATGGTGCTGTCAGCGCACAAACGGCAGTAGAAATGGTGAATGGTGCATTAATCCATAGCACTGCCGATTGTGCCATTGCCGTAACGGGTATAGCCGGGCCAGAGGGCGGCACTGCAGGCAAACCGGTAGGAACTGTATTTATTGCTTGGGCTTATAAAAATCAACCTAGCATTGTTATCAAAAAACAATTTAATGGCTCACGCCATGAAATAAGAGCTCAGACAGTCAAAGCGGCTTTGCAAGGCCTAAACGCCTAAAAGCCAAATTCAGATTCGTCTAAATCTTCAAATAACTCTTTTAGACGTTTCTTTTCCCAATAAATTTCGATTTTTCTTCTAGCATCGGTTTTAGCGGCATCATCTTCAAAGCCTCCGGATAAAGAAGCTAAATCCGCACCATCAAAAACATCATCATCAATATCTGACTCAGTTTTTTCGTGTTCAACTGATTTACTAGCTGACGTGGAAGATTCTTTCATTATGCATTCGCCTCCATTTAAGTACGATAATATTAAAATCGCTGGATAATTATATGTAAAGAAAAAAAACAATTGCAAGGCAAAAAATCACTTATCATAATGCAAATATCCTAATAAAAGCAGCAAAACCGAACCCAGTATTCGCTAGACGTTTGTATATAAAAAAGATTTTAATTAAAAATTAAGCCATGACACAAAAGGCCTTAACGGTATGAAAAACAACCTAATAGAATTACCCACGACGACAGATTTCTTCTCATCAGATTATCTCATCAACAATATAGGTACTCCCTTTATCATTGGGTTAGCTGTCGGATACTTTGCTAAAAAGATATTGCTACTGAGCTTATTATTACTGGGTGCCTCAATGGTAGTCCTCTTTGCGAGTGAACACTTTGAAATCACCCATATCAATTACGATAAATTAGCACAAACCATAGAACCAGCTACCCAATCGATTACACAATTCAAAGAATTCTTAATCACGCATCTTTCTAATTTTCCTAGCAAAGGCATTAGCGCTACGACCGGATTTTTAGTGGGATTTAAATTAAGCTAAAAAAATAACAGATACTACTAGACAACTTTTTTAGATCCTCTATAATAGTTGGCTTACCAAAGTTATCGATGCCTCGGTGGCGAAATTGGTAGACGCAAGGGACTTAAAATCCCTCGTTCGAAAGGACGTGCCGGTTCGACTCCGGCCCGAGGCACCATAGAATTCTAAGAGCTTACGCCGATTGCGAAGCTCTTTTTTTATGCCTAAAACTTCTCGTCTTGCATTCAGATTGCAAATGAAACCAAATTCATACCCGCCCTAATACCAAGATTTAAGATCGATGGCGCCTAATTACCTACATAGATAATTATTCATTTATACGGAAAAAAAGCAATCAGTTTTGATATTAAACATCAAAACAACTAAACCATTTAATGCATGCCTCAGACTTTAGTTCGCGGTTAAGCTAACTTGCGACACATATCAAACTGACTTCAACACGTGTCAAACAGGATTAGGTACGACTAGAGACCTTTCTACACGCCCTAAAATAAGACTAATGTTGTTGCCGCCAGTCAGTTTGGACTACTGATTTTAACGCCAGGTAAATTTTTGCGCCAATTAAGATAGATTGGGCTTGTTAAGCCCAACGAACTTGTATTTATTAAATTAACTCAGCATAGCCCGATTTATAATCAGGATATTTAAACTCATAGCCTAAAGCCTTTAAACGCTGGTTGTTACAGCGCTTATTTGACTGGGCAGTATTATCGAAGGCTTTAACCGCAGGAGGTTCACAGCCCAAGCGCTCTGCCATCCATAACATCACTTCCCATAGAGGAGCGGGATCATTATCACTTGCAACATAATAGGGCTGTAACACCCTGCCCGCTAAACTTTGCTCTAACACATAAACTAATACACTCACACAATCAGCTTGATGAATTCGATTAGTATAATAAGGAGGATCTTGCTGAACCGCCCCACCCTGCTGAGCCATTCTTATTAAGTATTCTCGACCTGGGCCATAGATACCAGAGAATCGTACGACGATATTTTGTGGACTAATTGATGTTAAGCGTTGTTCCGCCTGCCTAATATAACGACTAGTCAGATTTTCAGGTTCGGCAAGGCTATCTTCATCTACCCACTCACCTTGTGTTTGCCCATAGACACTGGTTGATGACACCATAATCCACTGCGGATTAGCCGCCGCCTGCTCAAAAATGCCCAGTAAATTATTAATACCAAGTTCATACACCGCTTTATAACTATCGGGATTTCTGCCATCGGGTGAAACGATAAAATACACCACATCAAAATCAGTCGGTAACTTTTTCAACTGATCTTTTAAAGTTATATCAACGGCAAAAAAGTTTATACCCGATAATGCAGATGTCGGTGTTGTTCTTTTAAACCCGGTAACACTATGGCCTTTTGCAATCAGTTCTTCTGCCAACTGCAAACCTATTGACCCACAGCCCACTATTAAGATATTAGCCATGGCCTTTATAACTTATTAATCAACTGCATTTCTTGTGGGTACGGCGACATATAATAAGATTCTTCTATATAGATGTCTGGCGACTTACGGAAATGATGTTTAAGCAAGGTAATGGGCACAATTAACGGAATTTCTCCCTGACGATAACGCTCGATAATCTCACACATTTCGGCTTTATCATCAGCCGCTAATTCTTTTTTTAAATAACCCTGAATATGCTGTAAAACGTTGACATGTTGGCCACGATTAACCACGGATTTAAGCAGAGGCATTAAGATGGCAATATATTGCGCGGCCACTTCTTGGACATTTTCTTTAGTCACTGTCGCCAACAACTGCCCCAATTCTCGGTAATCACCATGACTCATAATAATTAATTTATGACGGGCATGAAAATGCGTCAACTTCTGTGGCGTAAGGCCCTCACCCAATAATTCTTTCCAACGATGTAACACATAGACACGTTGAATAAAGTTCTCACGCAAACCAGCATCGCCCAAGCGCCCTTCTTCTTCAACGGGCATTAAGGGATTATTACGCATCATTTCTTGGGCATAAATACCAAAGCCTTCGCGGTTAGGTTGATGATTACCTGAGAATACTTTTACACGAGTCATACCGCAACTAGGTGAATCTTTTTTTAAGATATAGCCACATAACTCCGCATGATGGTCTTTTAAACTGGCCGCATACTCGGTTAATGGCGCTGTGACATCTAGGTCAGGATTTTTAATCCCCACACAGCGAATCTCATTATTTTTTTTAACTAAATGGATGGTAGGACGAGGTATACCTAAACCGATGGCCACTTCTGGGCAATAGGATTTAAATTCAAAATACTGGCTTAAAGTACCGTTGATATAAGAATCACGTTTATGAGAACCATCAAAGCGAACTAATTCACCTAATAAACAACTACTAATACCAATAGGAATTTTTTTCATGTTTCTGCTTCTGTATCAACTTCTTCGATGACGATTGTTTTAGATTGTCCTGCTAAGGTTTGATTGACTGAAGAATCTAATTTAACTACCTTAATCTTGCGTGTTGTAGGAATCATCATTTTAGTAAATTTACGATTTTTAAACCAAACAGCCAGTCTAAATCCTAGCAATATAACCAATATAATTAAATAGAATAAAGGCTCTGCCATATTACCTTTAAGTTGCCAATAGTAATGGATAATAACGGCTATGGAAGCGATATAAATATTGCGATGTAACTTTTTCCAATTTTTACCGAGCAGTTTAACCATAGCCTTAGGTGTGGTAATTGCCAATGCCAAGACAATTAGAAACGCCAATACTCCAAACCAAATATAAGAGCTCTCAATAATATCGGTGGCAATAGCGCCCCATGCCAAACCTTGATCTAACCACAAATACACAACGACATGTAGACTGGCATAAAAGAAAGTATACAAGCCCAACAACTTTCTATATTGCGCCATACCCTGCCATAAGGTAATCTTTTGTATAGGCGTAATAAATAAGGTTAGCCATAACATGCGTAATGACCAATCGCCTAAGCGGATATGCAAGGCTTGAACAGGATCAGGTCCTAAGTTATCGAATATCATATCGAAAACAATGCCAAATAATGGCAATAAGCAGACACTAAAACATATATTATAAGGCTTTAAAAATCTAAATAGCATCAGAAGAAATGTCGCAAATCCATGTTGCTATACATAGCAGCGACCTCATCAGCATAACCATTAAATAATTCTGTTTTACGACGTGGGGTGAAAAAACTAGCTCCTAAAACGCGTTCGCTACTTTGACTCCAGCGTGGATGTGGTACATCTGGATTTACATTGGCATAAAATCCATAATCATTTGGAGCAGATTTACTCCATGTACTTAACGGAGCTCTTTTAAGGAATTCAATCTTTACAATAGCTTTAATACTTTTAAATCCATATTTCCAGGGCACAACCAATCTTAACGGCGCACCATTTTGTTTAGGTAAAGCTTCTCCATACATGCCCGTCGCTAAAATAGTTAAAGGATGCATCGCTTCATCCATTCTTAGACCTTCAACATACGGCCACTCCAACATTCGACTGTCGGCTTGATTTGGCATACTCTTTGGATCAAACAACGTAGTGAATTGCACAAATTGCGCAGTAGATAAAGGCTGCACTTTTTTTAATAAACTCGCTAAAGGAAATCCTATCCATGGCACTACCATCGACCATGCTTCTACACATCGAAACCGATAGATATATTCTTGTAAAGTTTGTTGGCTTAACAAATCTTCTAAATGATAAACACCAGGCTTCTGAACTTCTCCAGCAATTTCTACTGACCAAGGATCAATAGGTAACACTTGAGCCAAAGTAGTAGAATCAGTTTTGTTAAAACTAAACTCATAATAATTAGTATGATTTTTGGCAATATCATCAACAGTTGGAATTAATGGCGATTTAGGCTGATAGCCTTTAGGCAAATCTTTCCATTTAACTTCGTTAGCATTGGCAAAACTAGAATAAATCCCTGAACCGGTTATGCCCATAGCCAACATAGCTTTTATTAACTGACGACGCTGTTTAAAAATAGCTGGATCGGTAATCTCAGAATTAGGGATAATTTTATGAGTTCTGATGATCATTTAGACTTACCTTTGGGGATTCTACCTAAAAGTTTTCTAAGCTTTACTTCAGTGATAAAAGCCAAAGAAAATAATTGAATAAAATTGTCCGCTTGGATGATATCCAAACCAATATTCTCAGGAACTAACTCTTTACGAGTACCAAATAATCTATCCCAAAAAGAAAACACAATCCCATAATTACTGTCATGTTCTGAACGCTTTTGAGAATGGTGGGTTCTGTGCAAAGACGGCGTGATGAATACGTTAGAAATTTTATCTTCATTGGGCACTTTAATGTTTGCATGGTGAAATAATATAAAAAACAATTCAACTATCTCAATAGATAATACTAAATAGGCATCAACCCCAATCACCACAACGAACACACATTTGTAAACAATCTCTATTAGTAAATCAAATACATGAAACCTAAACCCCGTGGACACATTAAAGCCTTTATCACTATGGTGGACTTTATGAAAACGCCACAAATATTCAGATTTATGACTCACAAAATGCCATATATATATCGCTAAATCAAAAAGAGCAAATGCCAGCACCCATTTGATAGGGCCATTATCTA
>CAIVAH010000071.1 GCA_903903765.1 uncultured Methylococcaceae bacterium | reverse complement strand
GGAAATGTTTAAAATTAGTAATAAAAAAATGTGCTGTTTTTTTACTTTTGATATGAAAGGCAAGGTTATTTAATGATTAAAAGTGCAACTATAGGTTTAAAAGTGATTTTATTTTTTAAGTAAGATTTTTTTTGCCAAATTTATTTTTGCAGTTAAATAATCACTCCCTCCTCGGTCAGGATGAGTTTTTTGCACTAATTTTCGATGTGCACTGATAATTTCTTCATTAGTCGCATTCGGTTTTAACCCTAACACCGCGTAGGCTTCAGTTGTAGACATGTTTTCCGTGGTATGAGAATTTTGCCTCTTAGAAGATGATGTGGTGGTATCGTTTGAAAACTTCTGCCATAGTTTATGTAAAGTGGGGGCATGGTTAAGTATTAAGGGCATTAATCTAAGCATAAACGCAAATATCACACCTATGAGTGCAAAAAATCCGTTTAAATGGCCAGTAATGCCTAAGAAAATAAAAACCCCACCAAGCGCAAACAATGCGCCAGTTCTAATGTGTTGGGCGATGACTTCTGGTGGTTTTCTTAATAAAGCTTTAAAACTAAAGTAGATAATGACAGCTAATAATAAAAAAAGGTAAATACGAATCACGGTTCTCTCCTAGATTAATGCTCAGTAAGGAATAATACATTAGAATAAGTGGTTTCACGTTAACAGTAATATTAATTGATCAATATGCAACATGCTCTGGTACCCATATTAGGTTTTGCTGCGGCCAGTGGCACTGGTAAAACCACATTATTAACCCAAATTATTCCGGCATTAAAAGCGCAAGGTTTACGAGTTGGATTAATTAAACATAGTCATCATAATGTACAAATTGATCAGCCGGGTAAAGATAGTTTTCGTCTGAGGGTCGCTGGTGCTTCGCCGGTTATGTTGAGTTCTGCTTATCGCCGAGTGATGATCACAGAATTTTCAGAGGTAAAAGAGCCTACTTTATCAGAAGAAATTCGCTTCTTTGATAAATCACAAGTAGATTTAATCTTAGTAGAGGGCTTTAAATCAGCCTGTTTTCCAAAGATAGAATTGCATCGAGAAGTGCTTAATAAGCCTTTAATATATCCTAATGATCCAAATATCATTGCAATAGCAACGGATAGTGATCTAATTGTTCCACGAAGATTAAAGCGTTTGGACATTAATCAAGCCAGCACCGTTGTAAATTTTATTATTAATGAGTTTATGGAGGATTCTTTATGATTGATTTTTGTAGCCAAGAAACTAAACCATTATTATCAGTAGATGAAGCGATAGCAAAAATACAGGCCTCTATAACTAGTGTTAAAGAACAAGAGATTGTTGATTTAAAAAACGCCTTGGGGCGAGTTTTAGCAGAAGATGTTTATGCAAAGGTTCCTAGCCCACCCTATAAAAATTCAGCTATGGATGGCTATGCTTTTTGTAGCCAAGATATCAATTCTGCACAAGATTTTTGCTTAAAGATAGTAGGAACTTCTTGGGCTGGGCGGCCATATTTGGGTGAAATGAATTCTGGTGAGTGTTTACGTATTTTTACAGGCGCTTTGGTACCTAAAGCCCTGGATTCTGTCGTTATGCAAGAACAGGTTACTGTAAGTGACAATCATGTTCAGTTTTCTTTAACTACCCAGCCTTATCAGAATATTAGACAACAGGGTGAGGATGTGGCATTAGGGTCTTTAGTGCTAGAAGCTAATAAAGTGCTAAGCGTGATGGATTTGGCTTTATTGGCTTCTGTAGGTGTCAATAAAATATCCGTAAAGCGTAAAGTTAAAGTGGTCATTTTTTCTACTGGAGATGAATTACAATCACTCGATCAGCCACTTGCTTGTGGGCAAATCTATGATAGCAATCGTTATGCGCTTCAGGGCTTATTAAGCAATCCTTTATACGCTGTCATCGATTTGGGAGTTGTTGCGGATGATCCTTTATTATTAGAAGCCAGTCTTATAAAAGCTGCTCAGAATTCCGATGTTATTGTTACTACAGGGGGGGCTTCGGTTGGAGATGCTGATTACATAAAAGAGATTTTAGCTAAATGTGGTCAAGTTAATTTTTGGAAGATAGCAATAAAGCCAGGTAAACCATTGGCTTTTGGTAAAATTGGTGATTGTCATTTCTTTGGCTTACCGGGAAACCCCGTAGCTGTAATAGTTACTTTTCAATATCTCGTTGAACCAGCATTAAAGAAGTTAGCAGGGGGCGAGGCATTAAAAAAACTTCAAATTATAGCTACAAGTTTATCGACACTTAAAAAATCTAAGGGGAGACAAGAATATTTGCGTGGCATATTGACCCAAAATAGTGATGGTGAATTTTTTGTTAGTTCCGCAGGTAAGCAAGGCTCAAATATTTTAAAGTCGATGAGTCAAGCAAATTGTTATATCGTATTACCAATAGAATGTCAGGGTGTAAACGAAGGTGATAAGGTCAGGGTTGATCTTATTTTGGGTGCCTGTATTACAGATTGATATGTCAGTGTTGTTCGATCCAGTATTTGGTTTGCCTGACTTGAACAACACTGTTAATTAAGCTTTAGACTTTTTTAACAAATTCAGATTTAAGTTTCATCGGGCCAATACCATCAATTTTACAATCAATGTCATGGTCACCATCCACTAGGCGAATACCTTTAACTTTAGTGCCTACTTTAACAACTAGCGATGTGCCTTTAACTTTTAAATCTTTAATGACCGTAACAGTATCGCCGTCTTGTAATTCGTTACCGTTAGCGTCTTTAACGACTTTGGTATCAGTATCATTATCTGTTGAATTTGCCTCACTCCATTCGTGAGCACATTCTGGACAGATGTTCATAGTGCCATCTTGATAAGTGAATTCAGAGTTACACTTTGGACAGTTAGGTAGATTACTCATGGTTATTATTTAGAATATTAATATGAAATTTAAACTAAATATTGTCTACGATTAAAGCCTTTAAAGCTAGGCATTGATTAATATTTATGAAAAGTTTACTCTGTAAACTGTTTCATTTATATCCACGAGACCCTTAATTAGCTGTGACCACTTTATTCCCAATTCCAGAAAATCATCCTCAGCGTTTTGTATTACATAATGAAGTACATGCCAGAGCACCTTTTATTTTAAAGTTACCTGTTAGAGCTAGTCATTTAGCTTTGATGTTGACAAATGAGCAGAAATTATTAGAGCGCCAGCATTTAATAAACTTATGTGAACGCTTTGGTGTTAATCCACCTGATAAAGATGCGGATCATTTTGTGGCAAATTTTGAGGTGTTTCAAATTCGTTGGGAACAGCACGGCGAATTTAGTACTTATAGCTTTTATGTGCATGATACCCCAAAAGATCCTTTTACTGATTCGGCGTTAAAAAAAGTCCCTGTTGATTGGTTATCACAATTAACTGGACAAATGATAGTAGCGGTACATGCAGCTATTTTATCTGAAGAGAGTATTCAATATAAAGAAACGAATGATCTAGCTTGGTTAGCAGAATACTTTGCGGGTAATGCTGTGATCGGATCAAAGGTGACGGGTGGTGCTGCGTCTGTTTTTACTGATTTTAGAATACATGTCGATGGTTTTAGTCGATTTTTAATAATTGATCATGATTTACGTGCTCAACAAGCAGGGCGGTTATTACAGCGTTTATTTGAAATCGAAGTCTATCGAATAATGGCTTTAATGGCGTTTCCTATTGCTAGAAGCCTCTATTCGCCTTTAAATAAATCAGATCGGCAATTGTTTACTATTACAAATGCTATGACAATGCCAGAAAAGAATGATGCCTTATTGTTGGATGAGTTGACTAACTTAGCTGCAGAGGTTGAGAATTATATTTCCAGCAATCATTTTAGATTTGCAGCTGCCAGTGCTTATTATAAATTGGTGGGGCAGCGCCTTGATGATTTGCGAGAAGTTAGAATCCAAGGTATTCAAACCCTTGGTGAGTTTATTAAACGTCGTTTAGAGCCGGCTATAAATACCTGTGAGTCGGTTTCGTATCGTTTTACATTGTTATCTGAACGAGTCAGTAATGCCAGTCAATTGTTGCGCACGCGCGTGGATATTATTATCGAGCGTCAGAATCAAGGTTTACTTTCATCGATGAATTTAAGAGCAAAGATGCAGTTGCGTATGCAACAAATGGTAGAGGGTATTTCTATGGTTGCGATTACTTATTATGCGGCAAGTATCGTCGGTAAGTGTGCTGAGGCCCTGCACGCTTATGGTTTTAAATTTAATCCAGAAATTGTGGAGGGTGTGTCGATACCGTTTATTATAATTATCATCGCACTTAATACACAGCGTATTCATAAAATTATTGCGAATACGACGGAATAATTTTTTAGATTATTGAAAGCTTGAGTTTTGTAGTATTGACGCAATATACTGTAGAGTTTTAACTGGGTAAGTGTTTTATTTCATAAAATCTATAAGATAAATAATTAGATGAATAACGAGAGTCAAAAGATAGAAATCGCCAAAAAATTTGAACAACTTTATGAGCCTTTATTAGCCTTATGGTCACCGGATGAACAGTATGCCTCAGAAGATGAGCGTTATTTAAGCATATTTGAAAATTTACTGGTCGGTGTGTACGGTGATTGTTACGGAATTAATGCTGAATTTAATGAAGATGGTGAGTTAATAACTGAGGCAACCGAATACGAAGTAGATGTTGCTCAATTAGAAAATTATGCGGATGAAACTGAGAAGTTTACTTTCGAGATAGCCGCGGATCTGAGTTGGGGTACTCAATATATACAAGGACAGAGTTAACAAAAAGACTGTTCAAATGTTACAATTGCCCATAAATTTTTTTTAAAACTAGGAATAACATGAGCAAAATTACAATAGAACATAATCCAAGTGAAGAGCGTTTAAAAGAGTTGGGCGTAGCCTCTTGGGAAATATGGGAAAAAGAAGTATCAAAATTCCCTATAGATTTTGATGAAACGGAATGTGCTTATGTACTTGAAGGTGAGATTCTAGTGACGCCAGCAGGAGGCGACGCCGTGTTGATTAAAGCCGGTGATTTAGTGGCTTTTCATGCGGGTTTAGATAGTCAATGGGAAGTTGTAAAGCCTTTACGTAAACATTATAGTTACGATTTTCCGAACGGAATCTAAGCTTTTGTAATTAAGAAATCCAAAATAGCCAGCCCTCGTAAATCGTTACGAGGGCTTGGTATATTTTTACTCAGGCGTCGATAATTTTAAAGAATGTCCTGATACACCAGTTCCTGAGCCAGATTTACTATTAGCACTGCCCGTTGATTTATGATCAGAATCATAAGAACTTTCGTCATTTAAATCTGGGTCATTATCATCTTGTTTGCCATCTTTTATTAGATATTCTCTGTTTTGTTGATAAGAGTTCTTAAAGAAGTCATAACGATCTACCGCACCTTCACTAAGAATTTTCTCATTGGTCATCAATTCATCTCTATGATCTACAACATCTAAGGCTTTAGTGCCTGCTGTAATAGCCGTTACCGCTGAGCTACCAAAAATGGATACGTAAGTGACGGGGTTTAAAAAGGCATCGCCGATTAGGCCTAAGGTATCACGAGGTGAGCTGGGCCCCCAGAAAGGTAATACTAAATAGTTGCCTGATGGGACACCCCAGTAGCCTAATGTTTGACCAAAGTCTTCTTTATGTTTAGGCAAATCCAATTTATTCGCGATATCCATAAATCCACCTACACCAGCAGTGGTGTTAATCAGAAAGCGCGTAGCGTCTTGGCCACCTTGAGAAAATTTCATTTGGAAAATATCGTTAAATGTAACGCCGATGTCATTAACATTACTAAAAATATTCGTAATCCCATCATTTAAGAATTTTGGAGTGATAAATTGGTAACCTTTAGCAACAGGTTTTAAAACGTATTTATCAACATGATCGTTAAAGTTTTGTGCTCCATGATTCCATTCAGTCCAAGGGTCACTCGCAGGTGGCGGTGTGGTTGCGGTACACCCTGCTAAAGTTATCGAAAAAATTAGACAATTTAATAACAATTTATTAACGATAGGCTTTTGCAAAGTCATGATTAATCCTTTCCTGAACTGATGTTTAAATGCTTATGAATGATGTAATTTTTTAGTTGCTTTGGGTTTAGCCACTGCTTTATTTATTTTACTTACTTTAGATTTAACTGCGGGTTTTATTTTTTTTTCTACTGTTTTGACTACTTTAGGGTGGCGGCTAGTGATTTTGGCAGTTTTAGTTGCTTTAGTGATATGCGTTACTGGTCTAGCAATATGTTTATGTTGATGTTTGTGGATATGTCTCGGTATAAAAACGGGGGCCATAGCGCTTTCGTTTGAGGCATATGTTGAGGGTGTAAAGCTACCGCAACCTAGTTGAAAAGGTGGTGTGCCTACTTCAGTACTAGGCATGGTGGTTACATTTAAACCAGCACTGATAAATTTATTGGCAAAAGCATTGTTCATCATCGTTATCATTAATTGATAGCGTTGTGGACTTGTCGTGCCACCCAACACCACGCCAATTAGGCGTCTACCATTTTGACTCGCAGAAGAAATTAAATTGTATCCAGAGCCACAAGTAAATCCGGTTTTCATGCCTTCCGCCCCTGGATAAGTAGCTGTGAATTTATTGATGGCTCTAAGTTCACGACCTTTAAATAGAAAATTATGTGCCGCAAAATATGGATAATATTCAGGGAAGTTTGTTTGGGTTTTCCACGCTAATAGGGCTAAATCACGTGCTGTGGTTACCTGCCATTGATTGGGTAAACCCGTTGCGTTCATGAAATGGGTGTTATACATACCCAACGCATGAGCCGTCTCTGTCATTTTTACCGCAAAATTATCTTCTGTGCCGCCTAATCCTTCAGCTAAAACAACGGCCGCGTCGTTTGCTGAGCGGGTAATTAACGCAAGAATTGCATCTCGAACTGTTATGGACTCGCCGGTGCGTAAGCCTAATTTACTGATAGGTTGTTTGGCAGCATGCACAGACGTTTGAAGCGTATCATGTAGATGAATTTGATTCGCTCTAAGCGCTTCAAATGTCACGTACAAGGTCATGACTTTAGTTAGTGACGCCGGAAACCAAGAGTGAGTAGCATTCTCTTCATGAATCACATTACCATTTTCTGCATTAATAATTATTTCTGCATGTTGACCATAACAGCTTTGTGTTATTAATAATAACCAAGTGGAAATCAAAATATAGATTATTTTTTTTGCAGTTTTCATTTAGTGCAGATTAAAAAGTTAAAGTGATTCTTGTTCAATATAATGAATTGATGAAAATTTATCTCGATATTTTATACTTCTCAGTGCAAGTATAAGGCGAATCACCTTGGCAAATGCCCCAATATTTACCAAATGGACCTTCTTCGGCAGGTTTCCAGTCTTCAGAGAATGCCTCAAATACAACGCCAGACCATTTCTTTTTTGCGAGTTGTTTAAATGTGGATTCAATGACTAGTTTTTGATTTTTTTTACTCGCAACGCCGCATTTTTCACCTGTCTTCACATTAGTCGTACTCCCTCCCTCAGGGCCACTTGGCCAACCAAATTCAGTTAATACTAATTCTTTATTCGGGTAAAGCTTATTGATTTCTTGAAGACGGCTGATTTGGAAATCGGCTGCTTTTTCTGCAGATATACAGGTGTGAATGCCTGAGTATTGATTTTCCCACCATGGGTAAATATTAGTGCCTACCCAGTCGACTTTATCAGCAAAGCTGTTTTTTTGACATTCAGGAGAACGGTTACACCATTCCCACCAAGTATCAATGGTGGTGATAGGTTGTTTAACCCCAGCTGCATGTAAGGCATCTATACAGCGATTAATCTCCCCATCTAGGGCATTGCCATGGCGTGTTCTTACTTCTGATCCACAACTGAGTTTTACAATGGTTTTGGGATAGGTTTTAGCAACTTCAATACCTTTTTCAATGGATTTTGAGTTGATGTTAACATCTTCATCCAGCCAAATAATAGAAATAACTTTAAGGTGTTTTGCCTCAGCTGCACTAAAAATGTTATCTAAACCATTAAGCACGCCGTAAGTCATGATGCAGCGGAAAGGTGTTTGTTTTACGAGCTTATCAAGCAAGCTATCGATTAATTCTTTTGAAGGATTTTCGCCATAATTAGGATTTAATTTGCCAACATAAGTGCTAAATGCGGCGCATTGTAGGGTTTCGTGAAGGGTTGCTTTATGGTTTTTTTGTGCAAAGCTATCATGCCCGAAGCCTAATAGAGATAGAAAAATAAAAGATAAAAACAACTGCTTCATGAAATCCTCATTAAATTACTGGCTCAAGTATGAGCTACATCCTACGCTAACCTATTATGATAGGTTATTTATGCTATTTTCAGAAAATAAAATTTGATTGTTGTACATAAATATCCGATGACAAAGTCACCTTATCACTGATACATAATCGGTGGATTAAATGCTATTAATCCACCGCTTTAATTATTTGCCTAATACGTCTTTTCTCGTGCCTTCTGCTAGAGTGGTTACTTCCTCAATGAGTTCTTGAGGTACTTTTAACTCTTTTAAAGTTGCTGTCAAATGTTCCATAACGGCGTCGAAATGATCATTGCCTAGGCCGATTTTTACCAAACCGGCATGTGCGCTACGTAAATCAGCGCCTGTGTAGTGATTGGGCCCACCAAAAGCCATGGTAAAGAATGTTTTTTGTTTAGCAATTTGTTTGGCCATATCAACACCGTCAAAAAAACGGTTGATACGATAATCAGCTAATACTTTTTTATAAAAAACCTCTACGGCAGCCTCAACTGCTGCAGCGCCACCAATTCTTTCATAAAGAGTTAATCCTGATTCTGCTGGGGTTTCTGTTGTACTCATGAGTGTTCCTAGTGTTATTATTATTTGATGTATCTAATTATATAAGCATCTTTTTGCTCAAAACAAAGTTTATAGCAAGCTAAAAAGTTATACAACTAATAAGCAGAGCTAATTGAATGACTGACTCCTAAATAAAATTGAATTTAAAGCGTATGAATGATCAAATTAACCGTCATCATCGAATTTTAGAAAAACTGCAAAACTGTCGTTTGTCTAATCCTGTTTCTGTGTCTGCGATCAAGGCATTTTTATTAGATAAGGGCATTAACGTATCCGCTAGAACTGTGCAAAGAGATATGATTGCGTTGGCCGAAGTGTTTATGGATATTGAAAGCAAAATGCTAAAAGACGGGGGCTTTGGTTGGTATTGGAATGATAAAGCTAAAGTTATTTTACTCTCTGGTTTGTCGGCCAATCAGGCCTTATCATTCATCCTAGTTAAGAAGTATTTGAGCCAATTATTTCCAGAAGCGACTTTAAAAGAATTAGAACCTTTTTTTGAGTATTCAGATAAAGTCTTATACAGTTTAGAAGGCAATGCCTTAGTAAAGTGGCCAGAAAAAATTGCCGTAGTTCATCCCGTACAACCCTTATTAGCACCAGAAATTAACGGTAACTTTCAAAAAATAATTAGTACAGCTTTATTAGAAAATAAAAAACTAAAATTAGATTATGTACGCTTAGACGGCGAGCGGAGCAAATACACAGTTAATCCCGTTGGCTTAGTTTTTAGGGGGCATGTTATTTATTTAATTGCCGTAAAAGTAGACACGGGAGAACAGCGACAGTTTGCCTTGCACCGCATCAAAAAAGCCGAACAATTACCGGCAGATGCGGATCCAATTACCTTAACTCTGCAAGATTATTTAGAGCAAGGAAATATGGGCTTTGCTTGGAAT
>CAIVAH010000070.1 GCA_903903765.1 uncultured Methylococcaceae bacterium | reverse complement strand
GTACTATTAGGGTTAAGTTGATGTCGGATGGTACCGTAATTGACGCTGAAGTAATTAAAAGTAGTGGTGATGAAATTTTTGATAGATCAGCTGAGAATGCTGTTAATAAAGCATCTCCATTGCCAGTACCGGCAGACAAAGAATTATTTGCTAGAGAGTTTAGAAGTTTTACGTTTATTTTTGATCCTGAATAATGAAATGCATTAGGCAAAATAAAGTGGAGTTAAATTAAATATTAATGCATAGGTAATGCAAAATAAATTATTTTATTAAAGTAAATAAAGAATTTAAATAGGGGTGTATGTGATTTTTATTAGAACAATTTTATGTGTAGTATTGTTGCTGAGTTTAAATGTTCGTAATAGTTATGCTGAGTTGGAAATTAGAATTACTAAGGGTGTAGAGACTGCGACACCTCTTGCGATTGTGCCGTTTGGTTCTGATAGTGCACCGGTAAATGTCAGTGGCGTAATTAATGCAGATTTAGAACGTAGCGGTTATTTTAAGATGATGGCTGAACAATCTATGCCTGACCAGCCTAGCACAGCATCTGCAATTAATTTTAAGGAATGGCAGGCGCTTAGTCAAAACTATATGGTTATAGGTCAAGTAGTGAGTACTGGAGATGGCCAGTTCAATGTTCAGTTTCAATTATTTGATGTCTATAAAAGTAGTCAACTTTTAGGGTATAAGATGACTTCATCGGTTGCAGATTTAAGAAAGACAGCCCATTACATTAGTGATCTCATTTTTGAAAAATTAACGGGCAAAAAAGGTGTGTTTGGTGGGCGCATTGCCTATGTCACTACTAATGCTCAAAGAGTGCATCAAGTTCAAGTTGCAGATGCAGATGGTTTCAATCCGAAGACAATTGCCGCTTCAATTGAACCTTTGATGTCGCCCGCTTGGTCTCCCGACGGAAAAAAATTAGCCTATGTGTCTTTTGAAAGAAAAACGGCCGCTATTTATATTCAAACTTTAGCATCAGGTGAGAGAGTTAAAGTGGCTGAGTTTCCGGGTATTAATGGGGCTCCGTCTTGGTCTCCGGATGGAACTCGTCTAGCTTTGACGCTGTCGAAAGATGGTAGTCCTGATATTTATGTTTTAAATTTAACTTCTCGTGCTTTAACAAAATTAAGTAAGAGTATGGCGATAGACACTGAACCTAGTTGGTCGCCCGATGGAAGTAGTGTGGTATTTACTTCTAATAGGGGTGGTAATCCGCAAGTTTATATTGTATCTAGTCAAGGTGGTCAAGAGAAAAGGCTAACTTTTTCTGGTAGTTACAATACCAGTGCGAGTTTTTCATCGGATGGCAGAAATTTGGTCCTGGTACAGGGTAACGGTAATCATTATTGTATAGCTTTAATGGATATGGGTAGTCATGCGGTTAATGTAATAACTTCTGGACCTTCTGACGAATCACCTAGTTTTGCGCCAAATGGTAGTATGATTTTATATGCTTCTAAAAAAGGCGGCGTAGGATTCTTATCTGCTGTGTCATTAGATGGTAAAATGCAACAGAAATTGGTTTTTAATAGTGGTGAAGTTCGTGATCCCTCTTGGGCTCCTTAGTTTTTATCTAAGCCGCGAGTATTTTTAAAGTTTGCACTTAATAAATTAGGAAATAAAGATGAAATTAAATAAAACATTATTGGCTTTTGCTATCAGTGCAGTTTTTTTAACTGCCTGTACTGATGATGAAAAAGATGAAAGTTTAACGGACGGTACTCAAACTACTGCTAGTGGTATTAACGATGCATCGACTAGCGGATTAGGAAATGGTTCTGGTTTCAATGGTTCTGGCTTATCTGGTAATGGTGATTATGCTAGTACATTAGGTCCTGAATTTAATGATCCTAACAATCCATTATCTAAGCGTACTATATATTTTATGTTAGACAGTAGTGAGGTTATGCCTGATTTTATTCCAGTCATAAATGCACATGCTCAATACTTGGTCGCAAATCCAAATCAAAAAATTACTCTTGAAGGTAATACTGATGAGCGAGGAGCGCCAGAATATAATATTGCTTTGGGTGAGCAGCGTGCCAAATCAGTAGCTAGTATGATGAAAATACAAGGAGTATCCGAGAGTCAGGTTAATGTTGTCAGTTATGGAGAAGAGAAACCAGCGGCGTTTGGTAGCGATGAGTCTGCATGGGAAAAGAACCGTCGTACAGAAATCGTTTATTTACCAAATTAATACTGATAAATGAAAAAAGCCACTCTTGTTTTGTTGATATTTGCATGCGCAAATGTGCATGCAGAATTGCCAGTTGTTATTGATAATTCATCTTACCCTGTTAATACAGACGCGCCTGTTAATACAGGGAATACCTCATCTTCGACCGCATTGTACGAGTTGATGGCTCGTTTAGAGCAAATGCAAACGGAAGTGCAGCAATTAACGGGCAAGGTAGATGAACAAGCTTTTTTAATTGAGGAATTAAAAAAGCGTCAATCAAAATTATATACAGATTTTGATGAGCGATTGCAAAGTTTAGAAAATAAGGGTGGTGCGAATTCACAAGCAGTTACCGGATCTATATCTGATGCTTCTTCAAGTCAAGTCCCAACAGAGGCAGTTGTTGCATCACCAGTAGTTGATACAGTTGTTAAACCTGCATCAGTTGTTAGTAATGATTCGGTTTCAATTGTAAATGTTCCAGCTTCAGCAGATGTTTCAGGCTCAGAGAAACAAGAGTACGCTAGCGCATATAACGAGCTAAGAACAGGGCATACACCGCAATCAATAGAGTTATTTAAAGCGTATTTAACGAAATATCCTGCTAGTTTATACGCCAATAATGCACAATATTGGTTGGCAGAAGCGTATCGAGTACAAAAAGATAATGAGGCATCCTATAAGGCTTTTACTGATGTTCTAGAGAAATATCCTAATGGAGCAAAAGTGCCTGATGCATTATTAAGATTGGGTATGATAGAAATGGAAAGAAATAATACAACAAAGGCGCGTGAGTATTTTACACGTATCACTAATGAGTTTTCTAAGTCACAAGTTGCGCCAATTGCAGCTAAAAAAATGCTTAAACTGGATGAAGTTAAAAATTGATAGTGGACTTTCTTAGAATCACTGAGATTTTTTATTCCTTACAAGGAGAGTCTACTACAGTAGGTGTTCCAACCGTGTTTATTAGATTAACGGGTTGTCCTTTACGATGTTCTTATTGTGATACTGCTTATGCCTTCACTGGCGGTGAAAAAGTGTCTATTACAGAAATTATTGATCAAGTAAAACAATATGGTACAAAGTATGTCACTGTAACAGGTGGTGAGCCTTTAGCGCAGGTTGGTTGTATTATTTTAATAAAAAAGTTGCTTGATAATAATTTTGTAGTCTCTTTAGAAACTAGTGGTGCCTTAGATGTCTCGAAAGTGGATATGCGTGCTGTTAAGGTTTTAGACTTTAAAACGCCTAGTTCAGGTGAATTAAGTAAAAATCTATATCAAAATATAGATTTTCTTTCATCTCAAGATCAGGTTAAATTTGTTATTGGTAATGATGAAGATTATGAATGGTCAAAAGAGCTTATAGCTAAACATGGGCTTGATGATATTTGCGAGATTTTATTTTCACCGGTGATGGGTTTACAAAATCCAACTGAACTTGCTGAAAAGATTCTGCGTGATAGCCTGCAGGTCCGATTTCAAATTCAATTACATAAATTGCTTTGGGATAATGTCCAAGGTAAATAAGTCACATGCAAAAAAAAGCCATTATACTTTTATCTGGTGGATTAGATTCTATTACGGTTTTAGCGTTAGCTAAACAAAAAAACTACGAATGTTATGCCTTAAGTTTTGATTATGGTCAGCGTCACAATGCCGAATTAATTGCTGCTAGTGAGATTGCAAGATATTATCAAGTTAAAGATCATAAAGTAATTAAACTCGGATTAGGTGCGATTGGTGGCTCAGCTTTAACAGATGAGCATATTGCTGTGCCGAATACGCCCCAAGAAGGTATTCCAGTAACTTATGTGCCTGCTAGAAATACAATATTTCTGTCTTTTGCTTTGGGATGGGCGGAGGTTTTAGAGGCTCATGAAATATTTATTGGTGTTAATGCCGTGGATTATTCAGGTTATCCTGATTGTAGACCTGAGTTTATTAGTGCGTTTCAAAATTTAGCTAATTTGGCAACTAAGGCGGGTGTTGAGGGTGGGCATGTTAAAATTCATACGCCATTGATTGCCTTGAGTAAATCGGAAATTATCAAGTTGGGAATGTCATTAGATGTGAATTATCGAATGACTGTGTCTTGTTATTCTGCTGATGCGAAAGGGCATGCTTGTGGTAAATGTGATGCGTGCAGGTTAAGAAAAGTAGGATTTGAATATGCCGGAGTCATTGATCCAACTCGTTATCAATAATTAATAAAATCGCTTGCAAATTTTGATGCATCCACTATAATAGTTAATCTTTGTTGGGTCGTTAGCTCAGCCGGTAGAGCACCGCACTTTTAATGCGATGGTCGCGCGTTCGAATCGCGCACGACCCACCACCAAAGATATAAACAAATCAAGCAGTTATCTTTCATCGGAGCTGCTTTTTTTGTGCCTGTCATTTTTGCACTTACCTGTTTTTGTGGGTTTGAGTTTTAAACTGCACGCCTAATCAAAGTCAATTCAGGCTTACGATTTTCACAAAGCAACTCGACACAATCAATAAGACGATTAATTTCAACTTTAGAATAATGAGTTGTAATTCGCCCAGCATGATGCCCCAATAAATCCTGTCTATCTTCAAAACTTACCCCAGCAGCCCGAAGCCGCATGCCAAAAGTATGACGCAAATCATGAATCCGAACAGATTTCAAACCGACAGATTCACGCGCCTTGCGCCAAGCCTTGTTGGTAAGCCTATCCAGTTTTCGACCTTCAAAATCGAAAACATAATCAGAACCATTTTTCCGCCTCTGATTAATAATAGACAGGGCAACCGAGTTGAGCGGCACAATTCGCTCATGTGTATTTTTAGCCCTTTCCTCAGAGATGATGAACACAGATTTATCAGAATCCGACAAACGACACTCATCACTCCATTTAAGCCCGCATATTTCTTGGTCGCGCAAACCAGTATTAAGAGCAAACAAGACCATATCAGATAGATAAGCAGGCAGCGCATTAATTAAGGATTGCTGTTCACTAAAACTAATTGGGCGGGGCTTTCTTTTAACTCCCTCAATAGTAGGAAGCATTGGCACAGTATCAAGCCAAGGTCGCCCCTGTTCATCGCGCCATAGCCGAGCAGATAAAGAAAGCACTCGTCTAATAACTGCCATGTCGCGATTGAGAGTGCCAGCACTAATGCCAGCCCCCTTTCTATCTTTAACAAATCCATCTAAACTTCCAGAATGAATTTTTAACAAGGGCAATTCACCGAGGTAAGGCATCACCAGTTTTAACGTGGTTATGTCTCTATCAAGGGATTTTTTATGCCCGTAGTCTTCAATATACCTACCAGCAGCTTCATCAAAGTTTCGCTCAATTCGTTCACCATAAACGCGAACCTTGCGCTGTTCCTCGATTAGCTTAGCTAGATAGCGTTCTGCTTTTTCGAGTTCCTTTTCGCCAGTGCTGCATCGAAAGAGTTGACCGAAGATAACTTTTTCGATGTGCCAGATTTCACCGCGTTTTTTAAGTCCCGCTGTTTTCTTTGCCATTTTGTAGCCTCCGTTTTTGGCTTTCCATTCGCTTCTTTAAATTGCACCACCCACTCATCAATGTCAAGTCTGTCAAAAATGACATTTTTTCCACGCTGCATTTCGGGGACATTATTACGCACTAATTTGTTGAAAGTCGTTTCGCACATACTAAGATATGCAGAGGCTTCACAGAGTTTAAGCAGACGCTGCATCACTCGACCCCTATCCCATGTGCTTTTTCAATTTGTCTAACCAATTCCACGAAACCTTTCCATTCTTTTTTAAGTAAGATTTCACAAATTTCACCATCACTCAAAGGCTCTCGTTTTGGTGGTGATGTGTAGAGTGGTGTTCCTTGTGCAAAGTTATCAATATCTTCATCGTTGTAAGAAATTGTTGTATATCCTCCCATACCTATATCTATATAAGCCACAGGCTTTGAAAGTAGTTTTTCTTTATTCCTTTCAGCTAGTATTACGTCAGCTTGGTGGTAAGCAAAACTAGCACAGTCTTCTGAAGTCCAATTAGTTGTTAGGTCTGCAAATAACAAACCCTGCATAGCCAATCCGGCAAAATAATCTCTAAAACTTACATTATTCATCACCAATCCCCCACGCATCTGACAGTTACTGTTTCAGGCTTATTTAGCCTGGCGATCATTTTTCTCATCTTCCATTTTGACTTTAGTGTTTTTGGCGCATATTTACCGGTTAAAAACTCAAAGGCAAGGTTAGCCAGGTTTTGGTTATCACCGTTTAGCCAAGCTATGACGCGGGCCTTGCTGTATACCGCTTGCCTTCTGTATTGCTGTTTCAAAGGCTTTGGAAATCCCTCCAACTTGCCACGATTGCGTAAATTATTAAAAGAAGAAGTGGTATTAGTAGTATTAATGCCCATTAATTTTAAAATTTCAGTTTGTGTTATAAAATCATCCATGCTGTACCTCAAATATTTTTGATTCAAGTTTAGATAGGGCTAGAACAGATGGCTTAAGCTCGTCTGGGTAAAATGAATAATTATTTTTATTCAGTCTTAACAGTTCTTTGCGTTTTACTAGCGCCAGGTTTTCAATCACGACATTATCCTTATTGCTATCTATAAAAATGATACATTGGCTTTCAGGTATTTTTCCATGCACCTTTCCCCAAATATGCATATGAAGCAGTTGCCAGGTCCTTGGATCAGCTATTTTGATATAGGTGTAATCTTCACGTTTACTAATGGTGCCAACTGGTAAATAGGTATGAGGCACATTGCCTTTTTTAAATTCTGTTGCTGTTGAGTGTCTTATACCAGTCATTCCAGCATTAAAAGGGATATGTCCTTTTACAAATTGCCCTGATCTACCTGTTTTGATGCCATGTCGTTTACAAGTATTTGCTAAGTTCATAGGCTTAATATAAGTGCCAAATTCTTTATGAAATAGGTCGCTAAGTTTTGATTGCACATGTAATGGCCGGTTAGCTCTTAACCAGGCTATTTGTTCTTTAGTATATTTATGAGGCATAGTGGCTTTGCTCCAAAAATAGCGGGATTTTTTTAATATCCCCATCAGATAATAAAGATTGCGCCTCAAGTGCTAATTTTCCGTTCGCTATTATTTGTTGAGCAACAGACGTGATTCCCTTACCTCTATCTATTTCCATTGCTAACTGATCAGCTGTTAAGCTTTCATCACTAAGGCGCTCAAGTTGTGCAAACAGGTGGTTACTTAAATCTATTTGTTTATTTTTCATAACTAGAAAGGGATATCATCGTTAAAGTCATCAGCATAAGGCGCACCATTAGCCGGTTGTGCTGGCAGTTTACCCTGGCTTGTGCTTGATTGGGCAGGTGCTGATTTTGCTTCACCCTCTCGTTTACTGCCAATTAAATCAATGATATTTGCGTTTAGTTCTAGCACTGTTTTAGTTGATCCGTCTTTTGCTTCATACTCGCTTTGGGATAACTCTCCAGACACAAATACCTGCTGACCTTTTACCAAGTAGTCTTTTAAACTACCTTCTGCACGTTTTCCAAATAGGACAACACGCACCCAATTCGTTTTTTGTTTGTCACCATAACCAATGTTGTTGGCTACAGTGACGTTTAATATGGCCACGCCTGATGGTGCATAACGTACTTCGGCATCTCTGCCAATAGTGCCGATAAAGCTAAAAACATTACTCACGCCGCCTCCTTTTGTTGTTCCAATAACTTATAATGAAACTCCGTTAAGATCATTTGTTCTGCAAGTGCATAAGACACATCAAATTCACCAACTACAGCCCAAATAATTAGCTCACGGATTGATTTAGCTGAATCTTTAACTAACTGCAAATCCTCAATAACCGTTGGTATGACTTCAAAGCTATCGTCGTAGAATGATGTTTCTTGCAGTTCTTTTTCAAGTTCGTCTGCTTTCTTCATTAAATCTAATGCCGCATTTTTCTCGCGGTTACGATCTTCATTGCGGTCAGCATATTCAGCCGCGATTGACATCTCTTT
>CAIVAH010000069.1 GCA_903903765.1 uncultured Methylococcaceae bacterium | reverse complement strand
TGAGTAATTGTTGCCAAGTTAATCAGTATCTACATGACAACAATAAGGCTGTTGTTGGTCTTTTGCCAGACACGTCTTACGCCGTTCGTAATAAAGACTATAAGTTAGTACAGCAAACAACGACAAATTATGATCCTAATAATCCAACTTTAGGTTCAGCATGCTTGACTCAAACAGTTGATGAGTTTTATAAAGTGAATGAATTGCCCGTTACTTTAGTTCCTCCTCAGAGTCCGGCATTAGACCGTCCGACGGGTAATCTCGCTAATAATCTCTTAAGTTCTGGCGCTTCATCTTTAACTTATGTTCAAAGTAAAAATTATCAAGAATTACAAAAGGAACTTACCCATGTAATTAGTTCAGCTCAACCCTGTCCAGGTGATGCAAATTTAGATGGATTGATAAATTCAAAAGATTATTTAGAGCAAATTAAATGGATCGGTATAACAGGTGGTTCATCTACTTGGTGGGACATGAATCAGGATGGATTAACCAATGATATTGATATTAGTTTGTTAAAAACAGCAGTTTCACCTTGTAAATTGCCTAGATAGATTTTGAATAGGCACGTGCTCAAACTTCCATTGGGAGAGCGCGTGTCGTTTTTGTAGAGAAGTCAGCGCAATATGCTGGGTATCAATGTCAATCAGTGTTGAATATTTGCCGGTATTAGTCTTTATCCAACTGTTAATATTTTATGTTTTATATATTTACAGGGTAGAACTATGTGTGCCGAATTGGAAAGCAATTGATGCTGATTGACACATCAAAGAACATTTGATATTTTTAATGGATATTAATTAACTAATGCTAGCTAAAGTATTAGCTAATGTAAAAAAGTTACTCACTTTATATGGGAATTTATAATGAAATTATTTTTTAGCATACTGTTGTTAATCATTGTTAGTAATGTAGAGGCGGCCGTTAAATTTGAGAAAATTAAGTCGCCCTCTCTCGCTCAACTTAACGGTATATTAACGACTGAGCGTGATAAATTTTCACCCAGTAATCCAAACAACTATGTTTTACCAAAATATTCCCCAGCTAAGAACGAAGTTGAACTATACAAAGTAACATATGATTCGATTGTCCCAGAGTTAGGTAATAAACCGATTAAAGCCACTGGTTTGGTCGCCATTCCCAGATTACGTGATTTATCATCCTTGTCTATCGTTTCATATCATCATGGTACCGTTTTCGAAAAACATGAAGTGCCTTCGTATGCATTTGCTGATGCGATTGATCCTGTTTCTTATGAAACACGTTTAATGGTAGCTCAGTTTGCAGCGCAGGGATACATTGTCATTGCAGCTGATTATTTTGGCATGGGTGATTCTAATGAGCCTGAAGCCTATACTGTTAAAGCGAGCGAACAGCAAGCGTGTTTGGATTTGTATAAGGCTGTGACAGTTTTTCTAAATGATAAACATATAAAACCTAAAAATCTTTTTCTGGCAGGATGGTCGCAAGGTGGCGTAGTAACGACTGCTTTTTTAGAAAAACTTGAAAGTCTGAATATACCGGTTAAAGCAGCATCCACAGCGGCTGCCCCCAGTGATCTTTTCGCGGCCATGAATGGTTGGATTTATAACCCAAGAAAAATCGATGCCCCATGGATCAGTACTTTAGTTGCGCTTACTGTATTTTCGTATGAAAACTATTTTTCTAAACCTAATCTTGCGAAAGACGTTATAAAAGCAGATTATTATGAGGACATGAGAAAAGTATATGAACGCGACTATAGTAGCCAAGCAGAGTTCTTAGCTATTTTAAGCCGTATTTCTGCCAATGACCTTAAAGAGTTGTTCAATGATGAATATTTAGATCCAAGTTATTTTGCTGATTCGAAGTATGGAAAAGTCCTAAGCGACATGCAGGTCTATCGAAGAATATTTAAAACACCTCTAAAAATGTTTTATGGCACTGAAGATGAAGTTGTTTCAACTGAAATAGGGCAAATTGCATCTGTATATCAAGCAAGCATGGGTAATAAAAGCGTGACGAGTGAAGTTGTTGTTGCGGGCGATCATCATAGAACGTTTCTAACGGCTGTTAGTCGCCAAAAAAATTGGTTTGACAAGCTAAAGTTACACTAAGAGACTGTGTACAAAACAGCCTCCAAGAGTGTAAATGCAAGCCGGGTACGCTGACTGAAGAAAGGTAAGAGGGCGTATAGAATCCCGCTAAGGTGTCTTTAATAGTGGCACTTAAGTTAGATAGTATTACTGTGTATATTGCAATAGCTTTTGGGCGCTTTCCGAGCCACAGATAGGCAGTTCCTTACATTCAAGCAAGCCAACTTGATTTAGAACACTGGCTTGGTCCCAATAGATATGTTCGTGTGAAATTTTCTTATCTTTAATTCCCACTATAACCACCACACCAATTTCAACTTTTTTGCCGGTGGGAAGAATGTTGGGCAGCATCCAATCAACAATTTCTGTGTGCGTAAATTCAATAACTAATTCTTCAACTATTTGTTGCTTACCCACAGTTAAAGAAATTCGGTGCATTTCCACATCAGGGGGAAAAAATTTACCCACTAGATGATTCTCATAAAAGCTCTTAACGCCTGCGTAATCGTCTCCCCCCATCATATTGGGTACATTTAACAGATGAGGCGTGTCAGTCATGGTTGACATGGTAGTAGCTAAATCACCTTGTAGTTCGGCGTTAATATGCCGCTCTAAAAGGTTAATGCTTTCTTGTTCTGCTTCTGAATAGGTTGTTGGCATAATTAATTCTTATTTAAGAGTGCTGTGGAATTATTGATTGTTTTTGGATGAATTTGAACGTATCCACATAGCAAATTCAGTCTCTAATAGTTTGTTACCAGCAATAGCTTGAATGGTAAGCGTAGGCCGCCGCTAAGTCTGCATAATCTGGATTTTCATAATGTGCCAAGTTTATTGCACGACTCAAAGCGGAATCTAGTAATCTGAGTTGCCAATTTGTGTCAGTTTCAGTGTATGCATATCAACATCCAATAGTTTTGTTTTAACAATTGTTAGAATATGGCAATTCATTAGATTTTTGCAAATTGTATTTTTTTCATACGAACACAAATTAATATTGCGTCATCACCGTCGGTCAGGATGTGCAGTTAGAGGGTTAGAGCATGTCCACTGTGCTCGAAATCATCAGAGATAAAGTGTAATTGCAAGCCGGGTACGCTGATCCATCTAATGTAGACTAAGGCAGATAGACTTGCTTTCTATTGTATATGTCCATAATATATGCGAATGATTGATTTTACTAAAATTACAGGGTTTGATTGGGATGAGGGAAATGCTCGAAAGAACGATAAGCATGGCGTTTCAATGGCTGAAGCTGAGCAGGTTTTTTTCAATCAACCACTGCTTGTAATTGACGATACTAAACACAGTAAAGGCGAAGTTCGCTTTCATGCCTTGGGTAAGACTAATAAAGAGCGATCATTACATATTACATTTACCTTGCGACAATGTGGCGAAAATATCCGCGTTATCTCAGCAAGGGACATGCACAGAAAGGAGCGTAAAATTTATGAAAAAATCACTTAAAAATATTCCAGAATTTGCCAGCGAAACTGAAGAGCGTGCATTTTGGGAACAACAAGACTCTACTGCTTATCTGGATTGGTCGACTGCACAGAGCGTAGCGCTTCCCAATTTAAAACCCAGCACCAAAACAATTTCATTGCGATTACCTCAACACCTGCTTGATTCGATTAAAACCGCCGCAAATTCACGTGATGTACCTTATCAATCACTCATTAAGGTTTGGTTGCAAGAGAAATTACAGAGTCAGTGACATGATCATGCAGTAATAAAAAGGCCCCTATCAGATAGGAGCCTCTAGAATTCATGGTGCCCAGGGGCGGAATCGAACCGTCGACAAGAGGATTTTCAGTCTTTGATTACTTGAAAATTCATGTGGCTGAGAATCTGGTTCTCCGGTAAATCTTCCTGTCTTTCGGGCTGTCTTTTCAGAATTCTCGACGGTCAATACGAGTTTGAAATTCCTCTCATAAACCGGCCTTAACAATTTCCCAACGTATCTGTAGGGCAATTATAGTCGGTTTTATGTGTCAGGTGCTCAGGAAAGTGACCGGAAATTTGTGAGGTTGTATTGCATGTAACCAAAGGTTAATTACTTTGTAGTAATAACTAAGTATAATTATGTTGACAATTATTGAATATTACATACACTATCTTCAATTTTGAACGAATCGAGCATTAAATAAGGGATTTAGGCAACTATGAGAAAAGAATTAATAGCAATGGCATTACTTGCGTTAAGTGTAAGTGCTAATCAATCACAAGCGGCTTTAATAGCCCGTGGCATGGATATGGTCTATGACGATGTGAATAACATCACTTGGGCTTCTGATGCCAACTTATTTAAAACCCAAGCGGCGAGTAATCCCAATCTAGTCAGTGAGATTATTGCGGCGAATGGTGGGGTGCACAAGCGTGGGCCAACCATTTAAATTTAGGTGGTTATACGGATTGGGCTTTACCCAGCACCTTACCTGCAGTAGGGGGACCCAATCAAACCGGCAGCCAAATGGGTAATCTTTTTTACACCCAGCTCGGTG
>CAIVAH010000068.1 GCA_903903765.1 uncultured Methylococcaceae bacterium | reverse complement strand
ATAAGCTTTAGACTGGAACGCGGATCTGTATTAGGGTTTTTAGGTGTTAATGGCGCGGGTAAAACCACGGTTTTACAAATGTTAAGCGGAAATTTAGCACCTAGTAATGGAACCATTAAGATCAAAGGTTTCGATATCATTAATGACCCAGTTTTAGCAAAACGACATATTGGCTATTTGCCAGACACACCACCGCTATATAAAGACTTAACTGTTAGAGAGTTTTTACTTTATTGCGCAAAAATACATGGTGTAACCCGTCATGAACTTGAAAAGATCTTAGAAAAAGCTTTAGATAGATGCGCTTTAATTCAGGTTAAAAATCGCTTAATTTCTAACTTGTCAAAGGGTTATCAACAGAGAATTGGTATTGCTCAAGCCATTATCCATAATCCGGACATCATAATTCTAGATGAACCAACTATAGGCCTAGATCCTATTCAAATCAGAGAAATAAGGGATTTAATTAAAGAATTAAGTGAAGATCACGGCATCATATTTTCAACACACCAACTCAGTGAAGCAGAAGAAATTTGTACGCAAGTACAAATCATTCATCACGGTTCTTTAGTCATTAAAGAGCAAATGACGGACTTAATGTTGCATCTCAAGCAAAATAGTTTACTGATAACGACCAAGAAACCCATAGATATCGCTCTTATCAAAGCAATAGAAGGTATTACAACCGCTGAAAGAATAACCGAATATCAAATTCAAATAAACTATCTTGAATCACAAGATCCCACTCAAGAGATCATTCAAAGTATATCAATACATAAATGGGAATTAATTGAAATATCACGCATTAAAAAAAGTCTTGAGGATATCTTCATGACTTATACAGTCGAAACCAAACAATGATATTAACCATTGCAACTCATGAATTTAAAAGCCATTTTAAATCCCCTATGGCATGGACATTATTAGCGGTTTTACAACTTATCCTGGCTTATTTATTTTTAACTCAAGTTGAAACCTTCCTGCTAATGCAAGCTAAATTAGCTGATATTACAGGAGCACCTGGGCTGACAGATATAATCGTCACACCTTTATTCAGTAATGCGGGAGTCATATTTTTATTAGTAACGCCGTTACTGACAATGCGTGTAATTTGTGATGAACGTCGTAACAAAACGTTAAGCTTATTGCTCAGCGCCCCTATATCAAATACTGAAATCATTCTTGGTAAATATCTAGGCACCTTAGGTTTACTTTCGTTAATCGTCATGATGATCTGTTTAATGCCCTTATCACTGCTAATAGGCGCAGATTTAGATACCGGTAAATACTTTGCCAACGGCATGGCATTATTATTATTAGTCAGCGCGTTTACCGCTACAGGTTTATTCATGTCAACCTTAGTAGATCATCCCACTGTTGCGGCCATCTGTACATTTGGTACTTTAATTGTACTTTGGTTACTAAACATCAATCAAACTATGTCTGCCAAACCCAATGAGTTAATTCAATATTTATCATTGCTATATCACTATCAAAATATCCAAACAGGTTTGCTTGATAGTATTGATATCATTTACTTTCTTTTGTATAGCGCTTTATTTATTATTCTAGCTATTTATTGTCTTGCCAAACAACGCTTACAAAACTAATGATAAGGACTCGTATTCATCACCGAATTGCTGTTAAGAACAACTTAATAACCATTGTTATTTTGTTGGCTTTAATAGGCTGCGCCAAACTTAGTCATGTTTATAATTATCAATACGATATCAGCAACTATTCAACCAATACATTAGCCTCTGTTAGTCAAAAAACGTTACAATCATTACCTGACGCTATTCGTATTACTGCTTTTATAGAAAAGGGGCAGTCATTAAGACTGCAAATCATAAAATTAGTACAGCTTTATAAAAACCACAAAAAAAACATCAGCATTAATTTTATTGATCCTCAAGAACAGCCAAAACTAATTAAAGAACATAATATGGGTGCCAAAGAAGTTTTTGTCATTTCTTATCAAGAACATTCAAAAAAACTAAATTATCTGGATGAACATACTTTAACTCAAGCCTTAAAAGAGTTATCCCATTCAACAAACAACATGACAGAAATACCTGTGAATAATAGCTTAGACCGACTCTTGAACTTATCCGATCAACAAATAGCTGGGCTAAATCTACTTTATCTATTGGTCTTACCAGGCCTATTTTTTGGCATAGGACTGATCATCTGGCAACAGCGTAAAGCAAAATAAAGGCGGTGATTTGCTATACTAACCCAACATAACATTACTTAAAGCTCTCTCAGGCATGAAATTAAAAAATTTATTATCCGTTCTGGCAATTTTGATCACGATAGTGGGAGCAAGCTATATCATCTCTATCTTATACCCACAAAAGCTAAATCCAGCAGGTATTAACCCACCTAAAACGGTTTATAATCAATCATCAGACAATAATAACATTATCAAACCCTGCTCAAATGAGCACCCTGATTGGCGTCCTGCCCAGATTATTGAAGAAGTAGCCATCAAAGCGGCCCCTGATTGTGAGCCTGATAATCCATACGAAGTCGCTACTTCGGTAAAAGGGACTAATCACGTTTCCATGAGCACGCTTATGCAAACTGATTTAGCTCAAGATGCATTAATCATGGGTGCTGACCTAGATAATGATGGTGATCCAGATGAGATACATATCAAATTAGAAATCGTCGAGTTAAATGGCTCAAGTCCAGATGGCAATTATCTAATCAATACCTTCGATATCGCCCCCGGAATACAACCAGGCTTATGGGTATTTGCCCCAAAGTCACGTGGGATGGCTGTTAAAAACTTCAATTCATTAGTCTCCAATCCATTATTAAGAGCCCCCTCACCCGTCATCCGTGTCGAACAAGGCGATAAAGTTTATATCACTTTAGAAAACACACATTATTTACCGCATACCATTCACCTTCATGGTGTTGATCATCCATGGGTTAATTCAAAAGGTGATGATAATGATGGCATGGAAGAACACGCCGTTATGCCAGGTAAAAGTCATACATATGAAATTGAACCCAGACATGTTGGCACCATGCTGTATCACTGTCATGTACAAACCGCACAACACTTTATGATGGGCTTAGGCGGCATGTTTATTGTTGAAGAAAATCAAGCCAACAATTGGCTACAAACTTTTAATATGGGAGCGGGGCAAGTTCGCCATCCAGCCAATTCTGTTGTAAAAAGCTATAACCAAGAATACGACTTACATTACCAATCGATAGATAAAAAATTAGCCCAGATTGTGCAAACCGCCAATGACCCACGCTTAATTGCTGAGCGAATGGCCAGAGACTACAATATTACAGAATCCTTTGAAAACTATTTTCTATTAAACGGACATTCATTCCCTTATACCCTCCGTGATGCCATGATAATTGCCTCAGGCAATGAAGACATCAAATTACATATTGCTAACTTTCAACGGTCTGCGCTTGCACTTCATATTCATGGACATAAAGCCACCGTAACGGCCTTAGATGGCGTTGATTTAGCAGAAGCTCAGCAAATAACCCGGGACGTATTTGATATAGCTACCGCCCAAAGAAATGATATACATCTTAAAACCCAAAACGATGGTTTACACAGCTATGGGCCAGGATTATGGATGTTCCATGATCATACCCCAACCGGCACTACAACAGATGGCATGGAACCTGGAGGAAATATGGCAATCTTGGCGTATAAAACCTTATTGGATGATCAAGGGATGCCCAAAATGCATGACCATCTATTTGACCAAGTATTTAATAAATTTTATTACGCTAAAAAACAAGCCGTCTGGACAGATGGACCTTTCGAAGCTTTACTAGGTGATGCAGGTTTAGTATCCCCAAATTACTTACACATGATATTGTTTGGATTAGCAATAGGCTTATTAATGGCTATTCTGATTATTCTAGGATTAATCTTTAAACGGAAACTTAAATCATGAAAAAATTTCTGATATCTTTTTTACTATGCTTGGTTTCTCAAACCCCCTTGGCAATGAATCATGGGGGTATGTTGATGGATGAAAACGGCATGATAATGAATGCAAATTCTGATCAACTGCCCCGCGACTGCCCAAAAATATCAGAAAACATTGATATAACTGTGCATGCTGGCCAACAATACGCAGAAAAATTCACCGGAAAAATGTTTGCCTTTGATACCCAAGAATGGCAAGTTAAGCCTTGTGCTAAGCTTAATATCACTTTTATAAATGACGATCAAATTCGTCATCAATTTATGATTCATGGTTTACCCGGCTATTTGTATCCTGACGGCATGTTTCATTTAGAACTCAATGGTACAGGCCAATTACAAGCCTCATTAATAGTGCCCAGTCAAAAGAAAACCTATCTAGTGCATTGTGAACTTCCTCAGCACATGGAAAAAGGCATGAAAGCACAACTCAAAGTGGATGGCGGCGACGGTGATTTACCCAGTATTCCAGGTATTACCGCACCCATTAATGCTGATTTATATGCAACAGATTGGTCACGCTTAGCTTATGCTACCGTAGTACTTAGTGCGCTATTTGCAATCATCACTGTATTAATCATTATCATCAATGCGCAAAAGCTAATCGCGTTTAGCTTAAGGTTTAAAGCCAAACTCACTGCTAAAAAACAACCTTAATTTTTAATTATCACAATTACCTATCATGACTAAAATATCTTGTTACAGTGCGATTCTATTAGCATTCATCACCACTACCACTTCAGCAGAAGAAATTGGTTGTGTAACCACAACCTGGAAACTGATAGGTTCTAATAACAAAATATGTGTTCAAGCTTTTGATGATCCTAAAGTACAAGGGGTGTCTTGCCACATCAGTCAAGCTAAAGCGGGCGGCATCTCTGGCGCTTTAGGTGTTGCCGAAGATCCTTCACAATTCTCTATAGCGTGCAGACAAATTGGCCCAATTGTAATCAAAGATAAACTACCTGATGAAGAAACCGCTTTTACTGAAAGTACATCACTATTCTTTAAAGAAACACGCGTATCACGTTTGTTTGATGCAAAAAGAAATACTTTAGTCTATGTTGCGATCAGCAGAAAAATTATTGATGGTGCACCCGCTAATAGTATTTCAACTGTACCCATCATGCCGTGGAATTAAAATTAATAAACTTGATAGTTGACTTTATAATCACTAGCGTTAAGTTTAGGTTGCAATATCAAAATACACATTAATTATAAAAACAAGAGGAGGTAACATGCATAACACTAAAAATAATTTACTGATTGGCTCTTTACTAATATTAAGCAGTTATGGGCTCAATAACGTTGCATTAGCAGAATCAAGTGATGTCCCTGCTGGTCACGAAACTCATCATGAACAAACCAATTCAGAATGGCCTGGACTCTATAATGGCTTTGTACCCTGTGAAGATTGTACTGGCATCAAAACGTCACTTGCCCTAAATAACAACAATACGTATTTGTTAATCAGACAATATGTAGGTAAATCTGAACGAGAAATTGTTGAAAAAGGTAAATTTACCGTCAACAACAATACCACATTAGTTTTAACGCCGCGCAATAACCTTGAATCTACCGTACATTATTATGCCGTAGGCCAAAACAGCCTGACTCAACTAGATGATAACGGCAATGCAATTACCGGAAAAAAGCTGACAAATACAAACTTATCAAGAATGATATTAAACCACCTAAAGGTGCTGGACACGCGGGTCATTAGTTCATAGCGCCCTACCCTATATAATCTTCTATATGAGGTAGGGTGAATAAAACTCAGCGGTTGATTCTATTTTCAATCAGTTCGGATACCACCGCAGGATCAGCCAATGTTGAAATATCACCCAAATTATCTAACTCATTAGCTGCTACTTTTCTCAAAATTCGGCGCATAATTTTTCCTGATCTTGTTTTAGGTAAACCCGGTGACCACTGAATAATATCAGGATGAGCAATAGCACCAATTTCTTTTCTTACTAAGGCTATCAAGGCTTTTTTAAGCTCCTCTGACGGCTCAACACCTTTATTTAACGTGACATACGCATATATACCTTGGCCTTTAATATCATGCGGATAACCAACCACAGCCGCTTCAGAAACTAATTCATGCAATACCAAAGCACTCTCAATCTCAGCGGTACCCATTCTATGCCCTGACACATTCAGCACATCATCCACTCGACCGGTAATCCAAAAATAGCCATCATCATCACGACGCGCTCCATCTCCAGCAAAGTAATAACCGGGGTAATGGGTAAAATAAGTCTCTATAAAGCGAGGATGATCACCATAAACTGTGCGTGCTTGACCAGGCCAAGAGCCACTAATGACTAATATGCCCTCAGCCGCACCCTGCATCAACACACCTTGGGCATCCATAATTTCTGGCTTTACACCAAAAAAAGGTAAGGTCGCAGAACCCGGTTTTAAATCAGTCACACCCGGTAAAGGCGTTATTAAAATCCCCCCTGTTTCCGTTTGCCACCACGTATCCATAATAGGACAGTTCGCTTCCCCCACATGGTGATAATACCACTCCCACGCTTCGGGATTAATAGGCTCCCCAACACTGCCTAAAATTCTTAAACTATCCCGTTTAGTACGTTTAACATGATCCGTTCCATGCGCCATTAGCGCTCTAATCACCGTCGGTGCAGTATAAAAAATATTGACTTGATGTTTATCGATAACTTGCCATAAACGATCTACATCTGGATAAGTCGGTACACCCTCAAAAACTAAGGTGGTAGCGCCATTACATAAAGGCCCATAAATCATATAAGTATGGCCGGTAATCCAACCAATATCAGCAGTACACCAATAAATATCGCCCTCTTGATAATCAAAAATATATTTATGAGTAATGGCAGCATATAACAAGTAACCGCCAGTAGTATGCAATACACCTTTAGGTTTACCCGTAGAACCAGAGGTATACAGGATAAATAACGGGTCTTCGGCAGCCATTATTTCTGCAGGACAGTCAGCAGATGCACTAGCCATCGCTTCGTGATACCAAACATCACGCTCATTAAACCAAGCTACTGGATTACCCGTATTCTTGATAACAATCACTGACTTTAGATTAGGACACGATAAAGCGGCTTCATCAACACTGCTTTTAATCGGTAAAACCTTGCCGCCCCGATAGCCTTCATCAGAACAGACGACATACTGACAATCGGAATCTAAAATACGATCTTTTAAAGCTTCTGCAGAAAAACCACCAAAAACGATAGAGTGTACCGCACCTATACGCGTACATGCCAACATGACAGTAGCGGCTTCGGCGAGCATAGGCATGTAGATACAAACCCGATCACCCTTCTGGACACCCTGTGCTTTTAACACATTGGCAAATTTACAAACTTCAGTATGTAATTCTTGATATGTAATCGTTTTGTGCTGATCTGGATTATCACCTTCCCAAATAATAGCCACTTGATCGGCACGAGT
>CAIVAH010000067.1 GCA_903903765.1 uncultured Methylococcaceae bacterium | reverse complement strand
TGTTGAGCAAGCGCTTAGAAGACTAATGATAAATAGTCTTATTAGATTATTGAAGTATTTATTGGACATGATGCTTAGTTCTCTTTTTTTCCACGAATTAAAGAATCAGGATGTTCTTCCAGATAATCAGTTAGTTGCTTAACAGAGTTTGTTGTTTGGGTAAGTTCTTGCAGTAATTGGTTGAGTTCATACTGAGTTGGAGACCCTGGTTCTAAAGTAGTTAAAACTTTTTTGGCTGAAGACATAGCGTCGTTAGTTGTTATTAAAGTTGACGTTGCTGTCTTAGAAGTATCTTGTAAAGTGATTAAAGTCTTATTAATTTCTGCAGTCATTGTCTCAAGTGGCAATTTGGAAATCTTATTCATAATTGCTTGAGCAGAATTAACAATTTGATTGAGAGGGTTTGGCATCGTTGGAAACTCTTGGTATTCTGTGTCATTGGCATGAAATTCTACTTTGCTATTTGGGAATAGATCAAGTGCCACAAATAACTGTCCTGTAAGTAGGCTACCAGTTTGTAATTGAGCACGTAAGCCTCTATTAATTAACTGCTCGATACTCTTTTTCGACTTATCTTGTTGTTTATTCACAATGATTACTCGTTCTGGTTCTACTTCAACTATAACGGGAATATGTATGGCTCCAGTTTTCGCATTTATTTCTAAATTTATGTGAGTAACCTTACCCACTGGTATACCGCGTAATAAAACCGGCGCTCCGATAGTTAATCCGCGTACGGACTCTTCAAAATACATCACAAACTTAAGAGTTTTATGATAAATAATTTGTGTAGATTGGTCATAATTATCGAAAAGTTGGAAAGCGGTATTTTCAGGGACAATATTCTCAGCTTTATCATCATCTGAAGTTCGAAAAGCGATACCACCGCCTAGCAATGCCGATAAAGGGCCTGTTCTTAATTTAAATCCATCTGCACCTGCTGATAAATCGACCCCGCTATCTATCCAAAAACGGGTGTTTTGTCTTATAAATTGCTCATAAGGGGCGTTAACAAAAATAGTTAATTTTATTTTGTTAATGTTTTCAGATAATTCATATTCAAGCACTTCACCCACAGGAATGCCATGAAAGTTAATAGGGGTTCCTGGTCCCATAGAGCCGACATTATTGGTTTCAAGTATAAACTTTTTACCTTGGGCATTGGTTTTTAATACAGGTGGAATGTCGAGTCCGGTAAAATGATACTCGGGTTTGCCGTTTTCAGGCTTTATAGCAATATAGGCCCCCGTCATTAATGTTCCTAAACCGGACACGCCGTTTAAACCAATTTTGGGCCTTACTACCCAGAATTGAGTTTTTTCAGTCAAATAGTCATGACTTTCTTTATGCATTTCCGCGGTGACTGAAATAGTTTTTAAATCTTTATTAATCGTAATATTAGAAACTTTACCGATTTCTACATCCAGATATTTGATTTTCGTTTTATCTATTTCCAAACCGTCTGCACTTGAAAAGGTGATGGTGATTTCTGGGCCTTTTTCCGATAAGGTTTTATAGATTAGCCAGCTTGTCACTAATAAAGCGCACAGTGGTAACAACCAAATGAGATTTAATTCACGTTTGTGAGTGACAGCCGCTTGTGTGGATTGGTAGGGGGGTTCTATAAAATCGTTCATATTAAGATGGTTGGTTATCCCAAAGCAAGCGGGGGTCGAAATTTTCGGCGGCAAACATAGTCAAAATCACCACGGCGGAGAACGCAATTGCTGCAGGGCCTGCAATTATTTGTACGCCATTGAAATGAACTAAATCGACCAGAATAGAAATCATAAAAATGTCCAGCATAGACCAGCGACCAATGAAAGCGATAATCCGGTAGAGGGAAGTCCAGCGTCTAGGGTTTATTTTCCAGCGAAAATGTACACAGATTAGCAATAGACCAATGCCAAGCAATTTTAAAGAGGGTACCAGAATACTGGCTACAAAAACCAAAAGGCCAATAGGTATCATGCCTGTATCGATTAACTCAATAATACCTCCTGCAATGGTGTGCGTGTCACCTGTGCCAAATTGATTAACGGTCATAATCGGAAATATATTGGCTGGAATGTACATAAATAAACTGCTAAGTAACAATGCAGTCGTCCTTTCTAAACTTTGTGGGCGGCGTGCATGTAGGTGACTATCGCAACGGGGACAAGCTAAAAGTTGATGCAGGGCTTTTGTTAAATAACCACAATTATGGCAGCGAATAAAGCCTTGTTTGAGAGCATTAGTTTTAGTTTGCATGGTTGTTATCTTTACATAACTGTTCGATGCGTTGCCAGAACAAATGATTATCCCGATTACTGATTAAAAGGGTTGTAATAAAGATTAGGGCGACAAAAGCATAAAGTCCCCAGCCAAATTTTAGGGGTGAAATTGCCATTAGTTTTACGCAAGCAACAATAATACTTAGCATATAAACTTCTAACATCACCCATTCATTTAAATGGTGTATCCAGCGCATCCAGCAAATTAAATAACGATTGGGCTGATTAAAGTAAAGGTGACCGCTAATGAGTAATGATAAACTGATTTGTGCGAATGGAAACACAATGCTTGTCAAAAATACCACAATAGCTACTGGCCACATGGTTTTTGTAAATAAGGCTAGTACCCCAGACATTATGATGTCACTATTGGCATTGCCAAAGAGTGAGATACTGACTAAAGGTAGAAAATTGGCAGGAAAAAATAATATAAATCCGGCGAAAGAAAGCGCAAAAGTACGCTCAATAGTCTGTTTGCTAGGTTTTAACAGCAAAACATCGCAGCGCGGACAATGGATTTTTTCCCCTACTTTGGGTTGAGCGTAATTAATTAACAAATCACATTCTGGGCAGGCAACATAGCTCGTGCTATTCATTATTTTTTGCTCATTAGCATCAGTTAATTGCTTAGCTGTTTGCCATGTATTTAATACTACTAATAATACTTCATTCTATTAAAAGTATTATCTGCCGTCAATTGTTGATTAAAGCGCTATTTCATAAGACATAGGAGGGAAACTTATAATTTGTTGTCCTAATTTAGGTATAGTAGGATACTTCTAACGTCGACCTGTTCTAGTTAAATTTTGGATATCAGCTAATTATGTTTAATGCCTTAAATAAGCCTCTGATTATGGGGATATTAAATGTGACTCCAGATAGTTTTTCTGATGGAGGATACTTTAATAACATTACATCTGCTTTAATGCATGTTGAAAAAATGTTGAATGATGGGGCTGATATTATCGATATTGGTGGCGAGTCTACCCGGCCATATTCCATTTCAGTTTCTTCTGGCGAACAAGTGCAACGGGTGATACCCATTATTAAAGCAATTCGACAACAATTATCAACTAACGTACCTATAAGTATAGATACCCGAATTAGTACTGTTGCAAAAATGGCTTTGGCTGAAGGTGCAACTATTATCAATGATGTTTCTGCCGGTCAAAATGACCCGAATATATTAACTGTTGCTGCAGACTTTGATTGCCCTATAATACTAATGCATATAAAGGGTACGCCTCAAACCATGCAGAATAATCCAATATATAATAATGTGCTTGCTGATGTTTTAACGGGATTACAAAGAAATGTAGAACATGCAAAAGCAGCAGGCGTTAAGCAAGAAAAAATCATACTCGATCCCGGTATCGGTTTTGGTAAAACCAGTGAACATGATCTTACGCTTTTAGGGCATTTGGATCAGTTTGTTAAAAGTGGCTATCCCATTTTGTTAGGCGCCAGCCGAAAGAAGTTTTTAAAAAGTATTATCCCAACAGCCCCCCCCCAAGACTTAGCAATTGCTACATCTGTTACAACAGCTTTAGCGGTAATGGCTGGGGTGAATATAATTCGCGTTCATGATGTTAAAGAAAATAGGCAAGCCTTAGATGTGGCTTGGGCGATTAAACAATTACGCACTAATTAAATAATAGATTAAAACCATGTCAAATAATATGCTTGCTGTACAGAAACAAATGACCGGAATGTTCGGAAACCCTGTAGCAGAAAACCCTATAGATCAAATGTTTGATACCGTTTACAAACACTACGAGCTTAACTGGCAGTTTTGGAAAATGAATATAAACTCTTCTCACGAGATTCCTAAAGCTATAGCTGGTGCTAAGGCTATGGGATTTGCTGGTTTTTGCATTACCGTGCCTTATAAAATTGATGTTATAGCAACGCTTGATGGCTTTGATGACGATGTGCGTGTTATTGGCGCGGCTAACTATGTAACCTTTGAACAAGGTCAGATGATTGGCCATAATAATGACGGTAAGGGTGTTGTTAAAGCGATTGAAAAAATAACCTCTATCGCCGGTAAGCGTGCGGGTATGCTGGGTGCTGGTGGTGCTGGGCGCGCAATGGCAGTTGAGATTGCGCGTGCTGGAGTTTCACATTTAACTATCATTACCCGTCGTGAATCACAAGGTGTTGAAGTGGCAACTATGGTGCAGAATGCGACCGGTGTGCCTACAGAATGGGTATCTTGGACAGGTAATATAGCGCTCCCTGAAGGCACTCAAATTTTACTTAATGCGACGCATCTTGGTGCTTTACCAGAAAGAGAATCTGTTCCGATTGATTGGAGTACTTTATCCGCAGATGCGACAGTTGTGGATGTTATTACTAACCCTAGAATTACTCCGTTTTTGGAAACAGCGCGTGAAAAAGGCTGTTCTATAGTCGATGGTGTTGATATGCTGGTGCAGTTAGCCATGCAGATTTTTGAAGCTTGGACTGGTATAACTCCGGATGAATTGGTTTTTCAGAAGGCGGTAGAAAAAGCGTTGGGTGAGTAACGTATATAATTAACTGTCATAAATTTGATCAAATAAGCCGCCGTCAGAAAAAAGAATGCGCTGAACTTGGTCAGCTCCCTGAAATATATCGGTTATTTAAAATAACGCCACATTAGCAAATTTTTAGTTATTAGAACATTAGATATTAAAAAGGCCCCTATCAGCTAGGAGCCTTTAGAATTGATGTTACTGATTAACAAGGCTACTTAAAAATAATGAGCTAACTTATTTTATAGAAACGTTTGAATTATTTGTTCCTGTAGGCTTACTTGGACCTTTACCTGAGTCACAAGCTATAAGACTGAAGATAGTGATAACTAACAATAACAGTTGGCTTATATATTTCATTATTTTCTCATTTTTATAATATATATTATCGATTTCTTCTTTAACACAAGAGAAAGAAGTAATTATGCTTAACTTTCATTAGGCGTTTTTATTTATACATGGGTATTAAAATTAAAAATTGATCTGAATCAATAAATCACCATAAAGGATGATTAAGCAATGTCAGATGAATTCTGGATTTGCTCGGTGTTTGTTAATGAGCGTTGAATAATTTGCAAAAATTGGGCGCTGATTGACAGGCAGGAGAAAATATTTTTCATTAAAATTTAACTTGAAAATCGATTTTAGTAATGATAAATTTTCACTGTCGATTTTTATCGCATTCGGCATTAACCGTATGTTTATTATTGACAATAGTAGATAAAAGTATGTTTAAAAATCACATCAATGCTGCATCCGAAGAGCTTCAAAAAGCGATTGATGATGCCATAACTATTAAATAAAATCCTTAAAAATGCTAGGTTGGTTTGATTGACCCACCTAGTTGTGGCTTATATTAAAAATCGTATTGAACACCAAATACGCCTGTATGGTAGTTTAAAGATGCTAGTCCAACATTCCATGAAGATGTTTGTGCATGACCACCTGGGTAAGAGGAGCCAACAGCAGGATATTCTGTTGATCCAAATGTATAACTTGAATCAGTTACATGTAAATAACGATATTCAACAAATACAGAAATTTTATCAATTAATTGTGCACGAACACCTGCTTTAACTTGTGCAGCAAATGCAGAGTTGTCAGCATTTGGATTTGAGTTAAAGTGGTTTAAGCCAATTTCATTACCAGCATATGGACTACCACTTGCTATTTGTGCAGAGTTTGAGCCAGATAATGAGTTAATAGCAGCGCCAATACCACCCCCAATATATGGGAAAAAATTTTTTGCAAAAGGTGTTTTGAAATTAAACACTACATTTGTAAGTAAAACTCCTTTATCCTGATTGAAGGTGTCAACAAACTTATGCTGACCTGCATTAAGTTGTGTTGTTTCGTCTATTGCAACTACGCCGCCTTCTAATCCATTGAAGGTTTCTGGGTTAGGATTGGTTAATGTGCCACTAATGCTTGAGCCTAAGTAATATCCTTCTAATTCAATAGCTATAAGTACGCCCCAATCTGATAAATTATTTCCGATTTGGAGTTCGGGAAACTCATAACCTACATGAAGGCCGCCTAATGAGGTTGACTGTGATTCGGATTTACCTGTGACATTAACTAGAAGATTAAAATCTTCTCCGCTGTCTCTATAAATACCTTGAGCTCCACCAGTTCTTTTAAAAGCCTCGCCGGACTGTGAAATGTGATCATTATCCGATGTTCCACCACCACCGAAACCTCCAACGTAAAAGCCTCTAGAAGTTTTGTCTTCAGAATGACCTAATTGAGAAAAGCTAACTAAGATTGCTATTAAGTTTGCAATATATGTTTTTTTCATAAATTATTCTTAAAAATGTTTTGTTGTTAATATGGTAATTATTTTTTTTGTAGAAAATCCGAAAAAAATTTATCATCAAATATTTTTTTTGCAAATTTTTATAGGTATCTACCTATTAATGTGATTTTGAAGAATTAGTATGGAATGTGAGTTGGTTTTTCTGTTGGATTTTGTCCAATTATTATTTTTGATATTTTATATATTTACAGGGTAGAACTATTAACACAACTGATATTACAATCCTCTAAATCAGCAGTTTTAACAACTTTTGGCATTTTATTAGGCTCTGTGATTTGGCTTACTTTATTTCATATAGAGCCATAAACTTTTAGGTATGATAGTCTAAGCTTTTAAACTATTTAATTAAGGGTCTCTCACAATCTAATATCAAATGACAGCTAACACTTATAGAGGATATTGATGAATTTTTTAGAAAACCTGTCGCTTTACAAGAAACTTTTGTTAAGTTTTTTACTAGCATTAGTACTTTCATATACTACAATTTTTTTGACCATAAACGCGTTAGATAATTTTAATATAAGATTCAATACATTAGTTGATAATGATGTCCAGGCTTTAATTAATAATTTAAAGACTCGTCGTGCTTTTATTCAGTTAAGAATGTATGAGAAAGAAATATTTTTAGTTTCTAGTGAAAAAGAAAAAGTTCAAAATTTATTGAGCATCTCAGCGGCTCAAGAAGAAATATCCACCCGTCTTAATCTTATTAATAAACTAAATATAGATTCACAAATGATGAAAGAAGTTGAGCAATTCTCTCGAAAATTTGGTGATTATAAGATTACATTGAATGAAATTTTGCGTTTAATTGAGAATGGAAAAACTAAAGAAGCTTTGCAATTAAGTCGGACCAAAAGTTCTGTGGAAGCTGAAGAGGTTTTAGTTTCGACAAATTCAGTCACATCCCTTATGGAACATAAGTTTGATGATTCAAGAGAGGCGACAGATGTTTTATTAAGACATCAATTTAAAATCACATTATGGCTGTCAATTATTGTTTTTTTGATCGCACTTTTGATGGCTTGGGTTATTTCGAGGTCAGTTTCGGGTAGAGTTAAAAAATTAATTAACACAACAAATATTATTGCTAGCGGGAACTTTAGTGTAATAAACGAGGTAAAAGGTGAAGATGAAATAGGACAATTAGCTAGTGCAATTGAGTCTATGCAAGAAAAGCTTTTATTAGGGCATCAAGAAATTGATGAGCAAAGTTGGTTGAAAACTGGCCTCGTTAGAATTAATAAAGTCATATTAGGTCAGGATGATATAAGAGTTTTAGCCTCTTTAATTATTAATGAAATTGCTGAATATATAGGAGCACAAGTAGGGGCAATATACCTATCAAAAAATGTTGATAATGCAGATGTTTTGTCGTTAGTTGGTGCATATGCTTTTACTCTTAATAATGCAAATTATGAGATTAAATATGGAGAAGGACTTGTAGGGCAGGTTGCAATATCACGCAAGCAAATTTTGGTTCAAGATGCGCCAAAAGATTATCTTCGTGTTACCTCTGGTTTAGGTGAATCATCACCAATTACAATTTGTGTCATACCACTTCTTTTTGAGAATAACTTACAAGGTGTTATGGAAATTGGTTCCGTTAAACATCTAAATAGTCAAGAGATTGAATATATTACGCAGGTTTCAGAAGTAGTTGCTACAGCATTTGAAATTGCATTAGCCCAAGAAAAAATGCTGCTTCAGCAGGAAAAAATGAGGCTACAGCAAGTTGAACTGGAGGCTGCAAATGAGAAGCTCAGAGATTTAGATCAGATGAAAACAAATTTCTTATCTACTGTTTCTCATGAACTTCGAACGCCGCTGACTTCTGTTATTGGATTTGCAAGAATTATGCAGAAGAAATTTGAAAGCGTACTTTATCCGGCACTAGCAGATAATGAAGATAAAAAGGTTCAAAAAGCAATTCGGCAAGTTATGGATAATACAGCAATTATTGTGGAAGAAGGACAGCGTCTAACTACCTTGATTAATGATGTATTAGATCTTGCCAAAATGGAAGCAGGGCGTGTTGATTGGAATATTAGTGAGTTGCATATCGAGGAAATTATCGATCGTGGAGTGGCTTCAACATCGTCTTTATTTGCTAATAAGCCAGTAAAACTTGATAAAAAAATTGCGCCTAACATACCTTTTTGTATAGGTGATCGTGATCGTTTAATACAAGTTATTATCAATCTTATTTCCAATGCTATTAAATTTACAGATGAGGGTAAAGTAACGCTTAAAGCCGAAGTTAATATGGGTGAATTAGTTGTTAGTGTGATTGATAGTGGTAGTGGCATTAAGCCAGAAGACCAGTCATTGGTTTTTGAAAAGTTTAAACAGGTGGGCGATACCATGACGGATAAACCTCAGGGTACTGGATTGGGCTTACCTATTTGTAAAGAAATTATAGAGCATCTGGGTGGTCGCCTGTGGTTGGAGAGTGAAATTGGGGTTGGAAGTACTTTTATGTTTTCTTTACCTTTATCAGATACAAAACCACCGGCGACTACATTTTCTGATAAAGATGAGCGTCAGATTAATACAATGATTAGCAATGAGGGTGAAGAAATTAGTTGTATTTGGAGAGC
>CAIVAH010000066.1 GCA_903903765.1 uncultured Methylococcaceae bacterium | reverse complement strand
CTTTTTTTATAATCTCTATAATTTCGCTTAAAAAGCCAAGTTGATAAACTCAAAATAACACTCCATTAAAGTGCGATCATTACGAAAGGAATAACCGAAAATAGGGTAATGACTCCTACTTGTTGCCCGCTAAAGCTATTCGGTTAAATTTGATTATAAGCCAATATCAGGGATTTTGTGCATGGCGGACTTTCTAACGTTGTCGATGATATCCGCATATAACTGGGTTGTTTTTATTTCTGTATGCCCCATTAATTTTGATACAGTGTAAATATCTACACCTTGGGTAATTAAACTGACTGCGAATGTGTGCCTGCCTGCGTGAAAAGTAACATGCTTTGTAATACCTGCCGCCATAGCCCAGCGCAGTAGTTCAACGTTCATGTAAGCCGAATATCTCAGGCTTTGGAATACACGTCCAGTTCTATCAAACCCTTTTATTAGGCTATATGCTTGTGGTGGTATATCTAAATATTGCAGGCCTGTGGTTTTCTTTTGATTAAAGGTGATTCTATTAACGCCATTAAATACGCTGATCTCTGACCAATCCAGCTTATTAATATCTGACCATCTAAGACCAGTTAAACAAGAAAACAAAAAAGCCTCTTTTAATATGTCATAACGGCAATCAGTTTTAACTAATGCCCTTACTTCGTCAATATCTAAATAAACTCGTGGGCTTGTAATGGGTTTTATTCCTGCAACCTGCTTTAAAGGGTTTTTAGTAATGATCTCTTTGGCGTAAGCCTCATTAATAACCGCTCTGACCTTATTAAAATAAGATGATGCTGTACCGCTACTTATTAGGTTTCCTGTTTTAGTCTTGGCTTGTGAATCAAAGTAATGACGCACACCATCCAGCCAATCAACGGTTACATGTTCAAAAGTTAAGCTTTCATCTGGATGATAGCGTTTAAGGTGGATTAATACCGCTTGCCATAAATCATAATTTTTATTACTTAAGTTGGTTTTCTTAGACTCCATAACCTTATTAAAGAAAGCATAAAAACTGGTGTTCTTTTTATTTGCATCAGCAAATCCATGCTGACCGCTTGCCGTCTCTGCTATTCGCTTAGCTTTGATCTGCTCGACTAATTGCAGTGTTTCTTTATTGTGCTGTTTCTCGGACTTGGTCTTAGGGTTTACATAAAGATATTGATCTAGTTGTTCGCGTTTACGGTTATGTTTTATTTTCCCCTCGGCATCCTTATAACTGCCATACCAATACACTAGCCTAATGGATTTTTTATCCCCTGCTTTATTAGTGGGGGTTTCTATTGTGATCTTCATATTTACCCTTTTTTACCCTCTCAAAACATGAAAGGGTAATATAAGGGTAAAAAAAGGTAAAGTAAAGGAAAGCATAAGGCAATAAAAAAGGGCGTGTATCGCTACATACCCTTATATAATTGACTTTGATTGATTGTTGTTTTCTGTTGTTTTACTTGGTTACTTTCCGATACAAAAGCTTGAAAATATCTTTCCTAATAATTCGTCTGATGTAAGTGTTCCAGTAATTTCAGCAAAACTAATTTGTGCTTGTCGTAAATCCTCAGCTACTAACTCTAACGTTCTATTAATCTTCAACTGACTCAACGCATTTTCCACAAATTCACAACCCACACTTATTGCTTCTATATGTCGTGTTCTCGCCAAAAACACATTATCAGCTTCGGCATTAAAACCCATACTTTCTTTCAAATGTGATTTTAACAAATCAATCCCACTATCATTTTTGACTGATATATAACAACTATAACCAGACTCTGTTTTTTCTATCTTTGGAGAACTGTTTATTAGATCTATTTTATTAAATACCTTAATAAGTGGAATATCTGATGGTAACGTTTTTAATACTTCCACATCTTCCAGATCTCTAACATCTATTAACAGTAATATTTTATCGGCCTTATGAATTTCTAAATGCGCCCTACGAATTCCTTCTTGTTCAATTAGATTATCACTATCTCTCAAGCCTGCAGTATCAATAATATGCAACGGCATTCCATCCAGTTGAATTCTTTCTCTCAAAATATCACGAGTTGTCCCAGCAATATCAGTAACAATCGCAGCTTCATGGCCCACCAATGCATTTAATAAACTCGATTTACCCGCATTAGGCTTGCCTACTAAAACGACCGTCATACCATCTCGCAACAGACGACCCTGCTTAGCAGTTTTTTTAATTTCTTTTATTTTTTCAATTAATCTATTAATACGGGTTTCAACTATACCGTCTGTTAAGAAATCTATTTCCTCATCTACAAAATCTATTGCTGCTTCGACATATACGCGTAACTGGGTTAACTCAGAAACTATATCGTTTATCTGATTCGAAAATACCCCTTGCATTGATTTTTGAGCTGATCTTACTGACTGCTCTGTAGTACTTTCTATTAAATCTGCGACCGCTTCTGCTTGAGCTAAATCTAATTTACCATTCAAAAACGCACGCTCTGTAAATTCACCTGGATTTGCTATACGGGCACCTAACAATATTACACGTTGTAATAACATATTTAATACAACTGAACCCCCATGGCCTTGCAATTCGAGCGTATCTTCACCTGTATAGGATGCTGGCCCAGGAAAATAAAGACATATACCAGAATCAATTATTGTTTTATCTTCATTTATAAAAGAAGAAAAAATAGCTTGTCGTGCTTTAAGGGATTTATTGAGAATTTGTTGGGCAATTTCAGTTGCTTTTGTTCCTGAAATTCTAATAATACCAACACCACCATTCCCTGGTGGTGTTGCAATTGCTGCTATGGTATCTTGACTTAAAAGCAAACTAACCTGCTTTTTCTATTTGCTT
>CAIVAH010000065.1 GCA_903903765.1 uncultured Methylococcaceae bacterium | reverse complement strand
TTTAGACTAATTCGTCTAAGAATTTTTCAGCGTCCAATGCAGCCATACAACCTGACCCCGCAGAAGTGATCGCTTGTTTATAGACTGAGTCCATCACGTCACCTGCTGCAAAAACCCCTTCAATACTCGTGGCGGTAGCGTTTCCAGTAATGCCACTGCGCACTTTAATATAACCATGCTCCATGTCTAGTTGACCTTCAAAAATGCCGGTATTCGGCGTATGGCCAATAGCAATGAAGACACCATGCACGTCAATATCTTGAGTCGTATCATCAATCGCATTTTTGATTCGAAGGCCAGTCACGCCCATATCATCGCCTAAAACCTCATCAAGTGAGGAATTCCATATCACTTCAACATTGCCATTTTGGGCTTTTTCAAGCAATTTATCAGACAGGATCTTTTCAGAGCGGAATTTATCTCGACGATGAACAACGGTGACTTTTGACGCGATGTTAGATAAATATAGTGCTTCTTCAACCGCCGTATTACCGCCCCCAATCACGGCAACCGGTTTGTTTCTGTAAAAGAAACCGTCACAGGTCGCACAAGCTGAAACGCCACGGCCTTTAAATGCTTCTTCAGAATCTAAACCTAAGTAACGCGCAGAGGCGCCCGTTGCAATAATCAATGCGTCACACGTATAGGTGCCAGAATCACCGGTTAATTTAAAAGGTCTAGCTGATAAGTCGGTCGTATGAATATGGTCAAAAATGATTTCTGTGTCGAAGCGTTGCGCATGTCTTAACATTCTATCCATTAAGTCTGGCCCTTGTAAGCCCTCTACATCTCCTGGCCAGTTATCAACTTCAGTAGTGGTAGTTAATTGTCCACCTTGTTGAATGCCCGTAATAATAACGGGATTTAAATTTGCTCTAGCAGCATAAATAGCGGCGGTATAGCCAGCAGGGCCAGAACCAAGAATTAAAAGTCGGCAATGTTTAGGTGTAGTCATTATAAGGCTCTAGGGTAAAGTCAAAGGGTAATTAGATCGTTTTATTATGTGGGTAAATGTTGGTTAAGTAAATCTCATTTTAAGCGCTTATAGTCACTTAATAACCAGAAGAAGCATTTAGGTCTATTCAATAAATCATACATTTATATCTATTGTTTGATTAAGAGGCTATTGTCTAGCAGAGGCACTCCTGCCATTAATCTAAGAATAATAATGAAAATTATCAAAGCTAATAACATAGTTGAGACACCCCAAAACAGTTTGAGATATCTGATCGACAACTTGTAATATTAAATAAAGTTCTTAAGTTTTAAAAACAGGGGCTTAGATATTAGGATCGGTCTTTTTAATATCTTAATGGTTTGATTTAATGTGATAAATCGTTTTTTGAATATTTGGAACTCCTTATTTTATATTTTAAAGACAGTCTTTAATGCCTCAAACGACCTAATTAACTCTATTAATGGACTATTAAATGTCAATAACGATTTATTTTACACCTAGGTTATTTGATTAAACACCTTAATTATTTGGTTTAATCTCATAATTATTAAATAAGACATCTCAAGCTCTGTGTTAAAAATATTTTCATTAAGGATGGCTTCAGTAAATTTATC
>CAIVAH010000064.1 GCA_903903765.1 uncultured Methylococcaceae bacterium | reverse complement strand
GACCCAGTATAAATGTATAGCTATTGGTATGCCGTATGCGTTTCTTAGTGCTGATATTTTGTCATGGTGGTTAACCAAGATTGATCCAATCTTTGCTTGGCTAGTTATCTTTGCCGGCATGGGCATGGCCATTTCCTTTATCTTTATGTGGGTCACTTCTATATTAGAAATGTGGTTGTTTAAACCCGTATTTATTAAGGGTATTGGCTCGCGTTACTTAGCGTGGCGCGATAGTCCTGAAGCCTCAATTCCAGATAGACTATTGGCCTTGATTAAAGTCTTAACCGCTGCGATTAAGCCAGCGGGTCAATATATATTGAAGCAATGGTTTGCACACGTTTGGCCAATTATTAATAGTAAATTTAAAAAATAAATTCAGCTTTAGATTGCGTTTTAGATAATATAGCGCAAGTTGTCCTTAAAATTACCGAGTCTTTAAGGCTCGGTAATGTGCATTTTAGACTTACCACTCAATACATCTCAACACACCTTACTATGTCTGAATTGCTTTCAGCAGATTCTTTACTATCCGTATTTAAACATTGTGAGCAAGCGACTCAAATCATTATTGGTTACAGTGGCGGCGTGGACTCTCATGTGCTATTGCATGTATGTGCAAATCATCCCGTTTTTAAAGACAAGTTAACGGCAGTCTACGTACATCATGGCTTACAAGCCGAAGCTGATGCGTGGGCAGTACATTGCGAAAATATCACGGCGAATCTAGGTGTTAGATTTAAGGTATTACGAGTCAATGCCTCATCAAAATCGGGTGAAAGCCCAGAAGAAGCTGCACGTAATGCTCGATATACTGCTTTAAAGGCACTAGTAAATGCTGATGATGTATTGTTAGTTGCACAGCATAGAGAAGATCAGCTAGAAACAGTCTTGTTGCAGTTGTTTCGTGGCAGTGGTTTAAAAGGCTTATCGGGCATGCCAGAAGCCATGGTCTTTGGTAAAGGTCGGTTATTACGGCCTTTCTTAAGTGTATCCAAGCAAGCTATTGACTCTTATGCGGTTGATAATGCCTTAACCTGGATTACTGACCCCAGTAATTTTAGCAATGATTATGATCGTAATTTTCTGCGTAATGAAGTATTGCCCTTATTAAAACAACGCTGGCCAGCGTGTGATAAAACGGTTTCTCGATCCGCAAAACATTGTGCAGAGGCTCAAACGCTAATCTCTGAACAGACTCAAGCCCTGTTTACTGGGGTGTTTAATAAGGTTGATAAAACTTTATTGATAACGCAGTTAATTAGCTTAGATATCGTTAAGCAAAATATAGTGATTCGGGAATGGTTTAAATGCTTGGGTTATAAAATGCCCTCGGTGGCTTTTGTTAAACGGTTGCGAGCAGAAGTGGTTATGGCAAGACCAGACAGTGATCCGATATTAACAGGAGCGGGTTATACCGTGCGCCGCTATCGAGATAAATTGTATTGTCTTATACAAAATGCCCCTAAAGCTCTTGGACATGTTGTGTGGCCGACCGATGAAACATCTATAAAAATTTCTGAGCAGCATATTTTAGAGATTGTACCGGCAGAGTCGGGGATATCTTGGGAGCAATGGCGTCAATCTGTAGTAACAGTTCGATCTCGTAAAGGCGGAGAAAAGTTAAGTTTGCCTAATAGAACGGGGCGCCATACTTTAAAGGATTTGTTTCAAGAAGCGGGCATTCCGTCTTGGGAGCGGGGTGTGATGCCATTGATCTATCTAGATGACCAGTTAGTGGCGGTAGGAGATAAATGGATCAGCGCCGATTTTTATCGAGTTAAGCCCGATTTTGTCTGTGTGCAATTGGTGTTTAACGGGGATATTTTCTTATAGGCTATTTAATTAATATCTCATTGCACTTTTTAGATATCTCATCTTACTAATAAGATATCTAAACTCACCTTTAAGATATCAATTAGACTTGATTTAGTACCTTAACTTGCCTTTATGATATGTAGTCTGCCTTTATTAGTATCAAAAACCACCTTCTTGATACTGTTATCGACTCTTTTGATATCTAGCTTCTCCTTTTTAATATCTAGTTTGGGCTTTTGGAGATCTCAAATCACTTTTTTAGTATCTCATCTCTCTTATTAGATATTACATCGGTTTTTTTTGGTATCACGCCCTCTATTTTTAATATCTAATTGTCCTTTTTTAGTACCTTACCAGTTCAATTTGATATTCAAAGTGATTCTTTTAATATCTTATGCCCATGCATAACCCATTCCAAATCGATGGTTAAATTAAATAACGTACTTTCACTATAACGCAAATGCTCTGCTTCTTTACGCGCTAATTCAAGAGAAAATATAACAATTTGTGCGTATTCAGGAAGATACCTCAAACTCATAACTCGATCCCCGTTT
>CAIVAH010000063.1 GCA_903903765.1 uncultured Methylococcaceae bacterium | reverse complement strand
TGTTTTACCATGGTCAACGTGGCCAATCGTACCTACGTTTACATGGGGCTTACTACGTGAAAATTTTTCTTTAGCCATGAGTCAATACCTTTATATTTTTAATATTATGTAGATTTATTAATAATTACCTGCGCAACATGCATAGGCGTTTCATTGTATTTCTTAAACTGCATACTGTACGTAGCCCGCCCCTGAGTTGCAGAACGTAAGTCCGTCGAATACCCGAACATTTCTGATAAAGGCACTTCGCAGCTAAGTGTCTTTCCAGACGGCAATTCATCCATGTTCAATACCAAACCACGCCGTCTATTTATATCACCTACTACGTCCCCCATATATTCATCTGGAGTTACTACTTCGACATTCATAATAGGTTCTAACAAAATTGGATTTGCTTTTTTTGCCCCATCTCGGAAACACATGGAACCTGCAATTTTAAATGCTATATCATTTGAATCAACTTCATGATATGAGCCATCAATTAAACTTACTTTTATGTCTTGCATCGGATAACCTGCCAATACGCCACATTTCAATTGTTCTTGTATTCCATTATTTATAGACTCTATGTATTCAGATGGAATATTATTATCAACCAATTCATTTCTAAAAATGAATCCATCACCCATAGCTATAGGTTCAATTCTCAATATTACGTGAGCATATTGACCCCGTCCCACTCCCTGTCTTATAAACTTACATTCTTCAACTATAACTGATTTTAACGTTTCTCTATATGCAACCTGTGGAACTCCAATATTTGCATTTACATTAAATTCTCTTTTCAGTCTGTCTATAATAATTTCTAAATGTAACTCACCCATCCCAGAAATTATCACCTGACCAGACTCATCATCTATGCTTACACGAAAAGATGGATCTTCTTGAGCCAATTTAGCTAAAGATACACTCATCTTTTCTTCATCCAATTTCGTTTTTGGTTCAACAGCGATTGAAATAACAGTTTCAGGAAATTCCATTTTTTCTAAAATTATTATGTTACCAATATCACATAAAGTATCACCAGTAGTTGCATCTTTTAAACCGATTACAGCACCTATGTCACCAGCATATAACTCTTTTACTTCTTCTCTCGAATTCGCGTGCATTTGCACAATTCTTCCAATTCGCTCTTTCTTCTTCTTTATTGAGTTATATACAACTTCTCCAGATCTCAATATCCCGGAATAAATTCTTACGAATGCTAGCGTACCAACAAATGGATCAGTAGCAATCTTAAATATTAATCCTGAGAAATATTCATCATCTGAAGAACGTCTGATACATATATTTTCATCATCATCTAGACCATTAACTTCACTTTTATCAATTGGTGATGGTAAATAATCCACAATACCATCGAGAATTGTTTGAACACCTTTATTTTTGAAAGCAGATCCACAATATGTCGGTACTATTTTATTTGCAATAGTTAATGCTCTTAAAGCATATACCAATTCCTCATTACTTATAAATCCCTCTACTAAGTATTTCTCCATAAGATCATCGGAATGCTCTGCAGCAACAGATAATATTTGCTCTCTCCATTTATCTGCATCAACTTTATAATTTTCTGGAACTTCCGTCTCTGAATAACTCATACCAAGATTTTTATCATCCCAGTAAATTGCTTTCATTTTTATTAAATCAATTACACCTTCAAAACTGTCTTCCTTTCCAATTGGCAACTGCAAAGCAACTGGATTTGCTCCAAGTTTCGACTTAATTTGACCTAATACTCTAAAATAATCAGCACCTGTTCTGTCCATTTTATTAACAAATACTAACCTAGGTACGCTGTACTTATCAGCTTGTCTCCATACTGTTTCAGATTGCGGCTCCACACCACCTACAGCACAAAAAAGAGCACAGACACCATCCAATACCCTAAGTGATCGTTCAACTTCTATTGTAAAATCAACATGACCAGGTGTGTCTATTATATTTAATCTATGTAACTTATACTGGCCAGATGTACCACCCCAAAAACAAGTAGTCGCTGCAGATGTTATTGTTATACCTCTTTCCTGCTCTTGAACCATCCAATCCATAGTTGCAGTCCCTTCATGTACCTCGCCTATCTTATGAGACACACCCGTATAATACAAAATCCTTTCTGTTGTAGTAGTTTTACCAGCATCAATGTGTGCCATGATGCCGATATTCCTATAGTTACTTATATCAGTTTTACGCACTTTCTCATGCAATAATAAATTTACAACAAATTACCAACGATAATGCGAGAAAGCTTTATTCGCCTCAGCCATTCTATGCGTATCTTCTCGTTTTTTAGCAGCAGATCCTCTACTTTCAAAAGCATCCATCAGTTCACCAGCTAACTTAGAGGACATATTACGTTCATTTCTTTTTCTTGACGCATCTATTAACCATCTCATCGCTAAGGCCATTCTTCGCGAAGGTCTCACTTCAACAGGAACTTGATATGTTGCCCCACC
>CAIVAH010000062.1 GCA_903903765.1 uncultured Methylococcaceae bacterium | reverse complement strand
ATGACCACCATTTATCTATAAACTTTTAACTAGCTCAGAAGTTTGCTTTGCACAATCTATAAACTCTTCAACTAAGCTCAAAGCCTTAGTTATATCTTTGTTATAACCACAAACTTCTATTGCCAAGGCTTTTTCTTGTAACGCAGCAGCCCCAAAAGTTGCAGCCGTACTTTTGATAGTATGTGCTTCTCGACTTAGCACATCAATGTCCCTTTCCTTAACGGCCAGCTGTATTGCATTACATCGGTTATCAATTTCTAAAAGAAACAACGCTAATAACTCATTGACTTTTACTTGCCCAAATTGCGCGATCATTTCGTCGACGACTTGCTTATCGAGCTTAACAGATGACTCTGTATCTTCTTCTGAGTCTTTAAGCTGATGACTATCTACCCCCCCACACCAAGTAGCAACCACAGACAATAAATCTATTCGACTTATAGGTTTAGTTAAATAAGCATTCATACCAGAAGCCAAACACTTTTCTTTATAACCAGCCATCGCATGCGCAGTAATAGCAATAATTGGCGTATTATCCGCAACACCCCTTTGCCGAATAATAGTAGTGGCTTCCATTCCACTCATATCCGGCATGGATACATCCATTAAAATAAGATCATAGGCATTATCTGTTGCGGCTTTAATCGCATCAGTTCCAGAATCCGCTACGTCAACCTGATGCCCTGCAGAGTTTAACATTGAAGACAGCACTACTTGATTAAAGACACTATCATCAACCAATAAAATCTTGGCAACAATCAAAGCCTGAGTATCGGTATCACTAGGAGTTTTGCTAACCAATGGATCAATAAGCGTTTTAGTATTAGTCTTAATCACTTCAGATCCGAAACTAAACCAAAAACGACTACCTTCATTTGGCTTACTATCTACACCTAATCGCCCACCCCATAAGGTAACTAAACGTTTCGTAATGGCTAAACCTAAACCGCTACCACCATACTTACGGGTGTCCGAAGCATCAGCCTGCACAAAAACCTCAAACAATCCAGACTGCAATTCTTGCGGGATTCCTATGCCTGTATCAATTACTTCTACCAACACCACACAATTATCCATCGAGTTAATCGCAGACTGCGCAGATAACTTCACAATAACACTGCCCTTTTCTGTGAATTTAATGGCGTTATTCAGCAAATTAAGCAGTACTTGCTTAAAGCGTAAGGGATCACCACAAACCAATGAACTAACATTAGGTTCTATAAAAACCCCAAGTTGCAGTGATTTTTGGTGAGAACTTGCCATCATTAAACGCACACAAGCATGCGTCAACTCAATCACATCAAATTCAATTTGCTCTAATTCAATCATTCCAGATTCAACTTTTGTTAAATCCAAAATATCATTAACAATAGCGAGTAAGTTGGTACTTGCTTGGGTAGCAACGTTTAAATATTCAACTTGTTTAGTATCAAGTGGAGTCTGCGTAAATAAATCCAATATGCCTAAAATCGCATTAAGTGGCGTTCTAATTTCATGACTCATCATTGCCAAAAACTGCGACTTAACTTGATTCGCATTTTCAGCAGCTTGTCGACTTTGTTCTAATAATTCCTCTGCATGCTTTCGATCACTAATATCGATACAAGAACCCAGATAACCTAAAAACTCGCCTTCAGCATTATAGTAAGGTATGCCATTATCGATTAACCAACGATATTCCCCATCATACCTAAGTAATCGATACTCCATGGTAAATGATTGCCGCGCATCGAAAGCAGACACATAAGTATCTAAGCATCTTTCAAAATCATCTGCATGAACACCTTCTGCCCAGCCATTACCATACTCTTCAGCCAAAGATCGGCCAGTAAAATCCAGCCACACTTTATTAAAAAATATACATAATTTATCTAAATTTGCCATCCAGATCATAACTGGAGCATGATCTGCCATGATACGGAATCGATCTTCACTTATATCGACAACTGATTGACTATCTAATTTGATCTCACGCATACTCGACAATAACCTTATAAATATAGTTATTTTAATTATAAATCCCAATTGGAATAAATAAAAGCACAGAGCCACTATAAATGGCAAGATTTGCTTTTATGTGATAACTACCTAAATTTTTAGTACTTAAAAGGCGCTTAATGGTGGCTAAAAGAACTTCTATTATTGAGAAACATACATCATTTTTCGTATTTGCTTAATTGGATATCCCATCTTGTTATAGATGGTATCCTATTTTGTAGGATAATTTGTTATGAAGAAAGTAAAGAAATCAAAATAAGATATCGAGTAGTATCGATACAATATGCTTTGCATAAAATGTAAGGATAAATGCAATTAGCCGTTTACAAAATAGATGATTTATATTATAAAATTTTCATACAAAAAATTATACATTTAGTAAAAATACAAAAAAATCACTACCGTTAATAATGGTCAATCAAGTTGGTTTGATTTTAATTATAACAACTTAATCAATGATGCTGACAAAGCCATCATAAAAACTAACCTTGGAAACACTCTAAATGAATATAAACGGCCTAAATAGAACTATATCAAAAGCCCATGAAAAAAAAATCATCACAGCCTTTATTATTTTGGCGGCATTGATAAATGATGCTATTGCAGATCGAATAGCGGACAGTATGGTTTTAATTCCTGGCGGAGAATTTCTGATGGGCAACGACAAGGGCTTATCTCGGCCTGATGAACGTCCTGTTCATCGGGTAAAGATTGATCCATTTTGGATAGATAAGACTGAAGTAACCAACGCACAATTTAAAACCTTCATTGAGGCAACCCATTATGTGACAACCGCCGAAATACCGCCTCGTATGGAGGATATTATGGCGCAATTACCACCAGGATCCGAAAAACCACCAGCAGAAAGCCTTAAAGCAGGTGCCCTGGTATTTACAGTTCCAAAAGAAGGCGAATATTGGTGGAAATGGGTGGATGGTGCAAACTGGAGTCATCCTGAAGGCCCTCAAAGCAATATAGAGGGCAAAGACAATTACCCAGTCGTCCAGGTATCTTGGTTTGATGCAATGACTTACGCAAATTGGGCTGGGAAACGACTACCAACAGAAGCTGAATGGGAGTTCGCTGCCCGTGGTGGATTAAAAGGCAAAGATTATACGTGGGGAAATGACGATCCAACCAAAGGTAAACCCCGGGCAAATATCTGGCAAGGTGAATTTCCTAAGCAAAATAAACAAATAGATGGTCATAATAACTCAAGCCCTGTTGGCTCATTTGCTCCCAATGGTTATGGCTTATATGATATGACAGGGAATGTATGGGAATGGGTAAAAGACTATTACAGAGCAGATGCTTATCAGCTAGATGCGAGCAAAAAATTGACTATCAATCCGCAAGGCCCAAAAGATAGCTATGATCCAGAAGAGCCTTACATCACTAAAAGAAGTCAACGTGGGGGTTCTTTTTTATGCGCAGAAAATTACTGTGCGAGCTATCGTCCTAGTGCTCGCATGAAATCAAGTCCGGATACCGGCTTGATTCATACTGGATTTAGATGTGTTGCTTCAGTTAAGCATCATGACTAAATCTAACTCTTTCTTCAGCAGATCGTCCTAAGGCTTTAGACATCCAAGGAGGTGGCGCATCAAATACTTTTTGAAATTCGAGTAACTGAGTAACCGCCGCCGTCACATCAGGCACTTTAATAGGATAGATATCCGCCCGTATAACCTTGGCCGCCGCGGGCCCTCCAATCGACTGCACAAACATCACATGACAATCTTTTATAGTGGTCTAATAAAAACGGACACACATATAGGTTGAT
>CAIVAH010000061.1 GCA_903903765.1 uncultured Methylococcaceae bacterium | reverse complement strand
GATGTCATTAAAAATAATAATATTGTCGTCAAGCAAATTGAATTTGATAAAAATAGTTTACAAGTGAAATTACTTGCTTTTGAAGTGAACCAAGTGGAGCAAATAAAGCAAAAAATTGAAAATTTTGGTCAGGTTAGCGTAAAAATAGTTTCCGAAGAAGTTGGTCAACAGGGTGTTGAGGTGCAATATGAACTTAACTAAAATAGAGGTTTTTCAGCGTTGGAATGGTTTAACCTTAAGAGAACAATTACTTGCTGTAGTAACCATTATAATCGTTTTGTTTTATGGATTTTATTCAATAGTTGTCTTGCCGCTCAGTGCTGAAAAGCAGAATATCCAAAGAAAAGTAATCGCGCAGCAAGAGATTTATCAGTATTTAAATACGTTAAGTGAAGAGGTTAAAGATTTACGTAATCATCAACAAGCCCAAACCGATTTAACCGAAAATGCAGTGTTGATAACAAGAGTGGATGCCAGTAGTGAACAAATTAAAATAAAATCAGCAATTGATAAAATAATTCCCGAGGGAGATTCAAAGCTAATTATTTGGTTAGATGTAGTGTCATTTGACCAATTAATTGACTGGTTAATAGAGTTAGAAAAAAATCAAGCTATTTCTGTGGCCAAAATTAGCTTACTTCAAGATGAGGTTAAAGCTGGATTTGTAAAGGCTAAGATTGAATTAAGTTCACAAAATAAATAGCTTGATGGCTTGTGCTCGATCGTCCTCAAAACAAAATAAGTAGATTATCTTCCCCTCTTTTTATGTATTACGTTTTATTAAACTGTAATCAAGCTGTAACCATCAAAAGATAAACAATATGTAATAATACGTCAAGTCAAGATGTCTTAACTAGGCTTCTGGTTGAATAATGGATTGCAGGATGCGCACTCAACCATACTATAAATGTTTGGTATTTGACAGGAATGGCTTTAAGCAACACACAGCTAGGAGCGAAAATATCTAATAAAGGATGAAATGTGGTAGCGGGGGCATAAACCAGTTTGATTATTTAAACTGGATTTAATTTTTAATCTTTAAGGAGTTTCAAATGAAACAAATTAGTAAATCAGTACTTGCAATTGCTTTATTAGCAGCGGCTGGTTCTGCAAGTGCAGCAATTACTGCAAACAATACTAGTGCTGATCAAGCATACTTAGTCGTTTATGATCCTGGTTTTGTGAATAGTGATACAACATTAGGTTTAACTTATAACAGAAACCTAGGTGTATCTTTTTCATCAATATTAAGTAACCCAGCTTCGTTAAATACTGACCTATCAACAGATAGTAACTGGACAACATTCAAAGCAGGTGAAACTAATAGAGCTGTTTGGGGGGTTTTTAATAGTGATTATTCAAATCATGCAGCTACAGTAACGGGTGGATCTGTTGCACCGTCTCCGAATAATGATGTTACAGCTTTATCGGGTGATTTTGCTGCAATTCAGATCAATAAGCACGCAGTGGAGATCAACCAAGGTTTAACTGGTTTAAGTTCTTTAATTAAATCTTTACCTGATGATTTTACTGGTCAAGCTGATCACAGTGCTGATGGTCTTCCAATTACTTCAGTATGGACTGGTGTAAACCCTGGAAGTGGATTTAACGCTGTTAATGCTTGGAATGGTATTTCATCTACCGCTAATTTATATAAAATTGGTTTTCATTTTGATCCAACATTTGATTTAGGTTTTCAAATTGGTTCTGATGTAACAACTCAAGCGGATATTACTAAACTAAGTCAATTGGTATTAACGCCAACTGCTTTAACAGCGGTACCTTTACCTGCTGCAGTTTGGTTGTTTGGTGCTGGTTTAATGGGTATGTTGCGTCTTAATCGTCGTAAACAAGCTTAATTTTATTTTTAATAATTTAAAGAGAGATATACAAATGAAAAAAATTATCTTAGCAACTGCAGTTACAGCTGCAATTTTTGCTGGTCAAGCTAACGCTGCTGCTTTAACATTGCCTGTTGATGCGAATGGTGCGCCAGATGTACCAGCAATTATTGCAACTGCGGGTACAACTGTTGCTTATATTACTGGTTCATCTGCTGCTACTCCATTTATCGATTTAGCTGTAGTTAATGACGCTGTTGGCACAGTTTATAAATTTGGTGATGCTGATAAAAATGCTTGGACTTATGTTGCTGAAAGCAACTTAACAGCAGGTACTTGGATGGTTGTTCAAAAACGTGATAAGGGTGGTTCTAAAACAGCTATCACTTCTGCAAACGGCACACAAACTCAATACAATGACTGGGCAACTTTTACATCTAAAGGTGTAACTTGTGGTACTGCTGCAGGTGGTATTAGTAAATGTGCTCCAGCTGTAACTACAACTAAACTAGACTTAACTCAAAATGCTTCTTCTGACGCTGCATTATCTGATGTTGACTCAAATCAATTTGCTTTAGCACTTCATGGTGGACCAGTTGCAAATGCAACAACTACTTTAAACACTGCAATTGCAACACAAATTTTTGGTTTTGCGGTTAATTTAAAATTGCGTAATGCTTTGCAAGTAGCTGAAATTGCATCAGGTACTTTAGCAAATACTTGTACAGCGGGTGATGAAACTGAAGCTTGTATCCCAACTTTAACTACAGAGCAATTAAGTTCTATATTTACAACGGGTCGTGTTTTAAACTGGTCACAATTAAAATTAGTTAATTCAAATCCTGCAAACTCTGCACAAAACTCTTTGTTAAGTGTTCAAGCAGCTGGTGATAAACCATCGGGTACTGGTGTGCATATTTGTTCACGTACTGCGGGTTCTGGTACTTTAGTAACAGCAAACATTAAATTCGCAGGTGCATGTAATCCTACTTCTGACGCTATACAGCCTCCGAGTGGTTTAACAATTGCAACTGATGGCAATACAACTAAATCTTATCATGCAATGACTTCTTCAGGCGAAGTTGAAGATTGTTTAGAAGGTTTAAATGCAGGTGCGGCTCAAGGTACTGCTTTTACAGGTGCTAACGTTCCAGCCACACCTCGTTGGGCAATTGGTATCTTAGGAACTGAGCGTAACCCTACAAACGTTAAAAACTTCCGTTTCATCAAAATTGATGGTTATTCTCCATCAGCAAAAAATGTAGCTGAAGGTAAATACAAATTTTGGTCTGAG
>CAIVAH010000060.1 GCA_903903765.1 uncultured Methylococcaceae bacterium | reverse complement strand
GGCACTGGAATATCTTTTTTTACTATTTTTTCAGGTACAAGCACTGTGCTCGTCTTCTTTTCAACAGGTGCGACAGTTTGCTCAACTATTTGAGTATTTGGTATGGAAATTTCAGATGAACTTTGGACAACCTCAGGTGTATTGACTGGTTTTTTTTCATGTAAAATTGAAACATCTTCCTCAAGTATAGAAACCAAGGATTGCAACTTTGCCACATCTGTCGATAACATAAAACATTTTACCCCTAACCCTATCACGATTAAACCTAACAGCACGATTGATAGATAAATAAAACGACGACCTTTTTGTACTTTAGTAACCGGGGGGATATAAGGACTGTATGAGGAAGGTTTTGTTAATGAAGCAATAAAAGCGTCATCAGATAATAAGGCCTGTTTAATCAACTGTAATGCCGCGGCATTATCAATAGGTCTGGAATCGGGCTCTTTTTCAACAGACTGTTCTGGTTTATTATTAATAAAGTCTGACTCAATATCTGCAAAAATCTCCTCTTCAATAATATCTTCCTCTATATTTATCAACTCGTCAGCTAAGGGTGCTGAAATTAAAATTTCATCATCAAAATCCACTGCGTTATCATCAGTAACGTCTACAACTTTAGTAGTTACCTCATCATCTAAACTGATATCACCATGAACAATGGGTCTCACTTCAAACTGAGCTGATTTCTTTGGATCATTAATCAAATCCATATCATTAATTTGTGTTTCATCAGCTAAAGCATAGTCAGTGTGTTCATAATCATGCGTTTGATTACCCAACAACAAACTATCTATTATTTTATCTTCATCTAAGAAATTATCTATCGATACCGGTGGGATTTCAAAATCATCTGAATTAACATCTACTTCAGCTAAGACAATTTCCTCTTCGGCAAATTGACTTTCAGCAAAACGATTCTTTGAGACATATTTCGGATTTTTGGACATATAGAGAATAATTTGATATTGGAAATGAAAAAAGCTAACTAAAAATATATCGTATTTTAAGCAGATAAAGTGCAATGTTCATAATATTTTGGTAATTATGATGTTAAAATCTGTAAAAAATATCCATAAAAGCCGCCTATGCAACTAATCATATCTGTTTTAAATAATAATCTAAACAATCTTCTGGGTGAAATACTGCCCGTTATCCGAGATTGCAACTGTAACATTGTTGAAATTAGATCATCACAACTATCACATGCAGCGGCAAGTTATATACTCATCCAAGGTAACTGGAATCAAATTGCTAAAGTTGAAGGCACGCTAGAACACATTGAAAAGCGTCTTGATATAAAACTTCAATCATTAAGACCTGATATTAAAGATAAAGAAAAAACCCAAGATTGTATTCCTTATTCTTTAGAAACTATTTCCCTTGATAAAGATAGTGTTGTTGAATCAATCGCCACTTTTTTATTCGATCGTGAAGTTTTAATTGAAGAAATTACCGGCAGTTCCTATCAAGCTCCATATATTCAATCCTGCGTATTTTCAACAAAATTTATTATCTTAGTTCCACCTCAATTAGCGCTTCTCTCACTAAGAGAAGAGTTTTTAGATTTTTGTGACCAATTAAATATAGATGCTATTCTTGAACCTATAAAACGCTAAATTATTATGACTGAAATAACTGTCGGACAAGTAGTACCAGATTTCCAAATTGCCGCGACTGGGGATAAAAACATCCGCCTGTCTGAATTAAAGACTCAAAATATCGTGCTTTATTTTTATCCCAAAGACAGTACACCCGGTTGTACACAAGAAGGGCAAGCCTTTAGAGACGCAAAACCAGCCTTTACTGAATTAGATACGCTCATATTTGGCGTATCTCGAGATTCATTACGTAGTCATGAAAACTTTAAAACCAAACAAAACTTCAACTTTGAACTTTTGTCAGACACTGACGAAAAACTCTGCCAACTATTTGATGTGATTAAAATGAAGAATATGTATGGTAAAGAGGTACGTGGCATTGAGCGCAGCACCTTTATCATCGATAAAAATGGCGTGCTTATTAAGGAATGGCGTAAAGTTAAAGTCAAAAATCATGTTGAAGAAGTACTGGAATTTTTAAAATCTCAACCAGCCTAATACAGTAGGACCACTTTTAGCCCATATAAACATTTCTATGGGCTATTAAATTATTCTAAATAGTGCCTGGGGTATCTCAGACTTGAATTGCCAACATATTATCTAAGGCTAATTTAGCTGAACGTGCCTGCTCTTCCGGTACACTGATCCGATTAATCACATGACCTGCCGCTAAGTTTTCTAGCACCCACGCCAGATGCTGCGGGTCTGTCCTAAACATCGTAGAGCACATACATAAAGTGGGCGACATAAAATGTACATTTTTGCCCTGCCCTTTACATTCTTCATGCAGACGATTAACTAAATTTAACTCGGTTGCCACTAACCAACGCGTGTTTGGCTCAGCTGCGCGAACTGTCTTTAAAATATATTCAGTTGATCCTACAAAGTCAGCTTTTTCACATACTTCAAAACAAGCTTCAGGATGAGAAATGACTTTAGTTTCTGGAAAACGCTCTAAAAAGTTATCAATTTGTTCAGGTTTAAACACTTGATGAACTGAGCAATAACCATTCCAGAGAATGATCTTAGCATTCTCAATTTGCTCTACCGTTAAACCACCTTGCGGCTGATTAAAATCCCAAGTGACCATTTCCTCTAAAGGAATACCCATGCGATAGCCGGTATTTCGGCCTAAATGCTGATCAGGGAAAAATAAAATTTTGGGTCTTCTAGCAAAACTCCATTCCAAGATTTTTTTTGCATTCGATGAAGTACACACAATACCCTCATGTTCACCACAAAACGCTTTTAAATCGGCAGCAGAGTTAATATAAGTAACAGGCGTGACTTCATTTTCTACATCAATAATTTCAGACAGTTCCTGCCAACATTTTTGAACTTTTAACAAATTAGCCATATCAGCCATCGAACAACCCGCCGCTAAATCTGGCAAAATGGCGACCTGTTCGGGCCTAGACAATATATCAGCGACTTCTGCCATAAAATGCACACCACAAAATACGATATATTCTGCTTCTGACTGTGCCGCATCTCTTGAAAGCTTTAAAGAGTCTCCCGAATAGTCAGCATGTTTAAAGACTTCATCTCTTTGATAATGATGTCCCAAAACCACACAACGTTTACCTAATTTTGCTTTAGCCGCAATAATACGGGCATCACATTCTTCGTCATCAAGTAAAGCATAGTCTTGGATAAGAAAAGGTGTTGACGTCATTTATGTCCCAGTAAAAAAGATTTTAGAAAGATTACTCTCATATTATGACCGTAATCAGTAGATTTCTGTAGTACTGAAAACAGAAACATTAAGATTACCTATCTGAAAATATCGTAAAGATATGCGGGGCAAGCACACTCGCTTACCCCACAATAATGCTGACTAGACTTAGTCTTGTTTAACTTTTTCTTTGCCAGCAGGCTTAATTAACCGAATGCCCAACTCTTTTAATTGCTCATCAGTAACCACAGCAGGAGCGCTCACTAATGGACACGCTGCTGATTGAGTTTTAGGAAAAGCAATCACATCACGGATAGAAGTAGACCCAGTCATCAACATAACTAGACGGTCTAAACCAAATGCCAAACCGCCGTGTGGAGGCGCACCGTATTTTAAAGCGTCTAATAAGAAACCGAATTTCTCTCTGGCTTCATCTTCACTAATGCCTAAAATTTCAAACACGGTTTGTTGCATAGAAGTACGGTTGATACGAATAGAACCACCGCCAACTTCAGTACCATTTAAAACTAAATCATAAGCGCGGGATAATGCCGCACCTGGATTAGCTACCAATTCTTCCACTGAACAACTTGGCGCTGTGAATGGGTGATGAATCGCATTAAATCGGCCAGCTTTTTCATCCCAATCAAACATTGGGAAGTCAACCACCCAAACAGGTTTCCATTCACCTTGTAACATATTTAAATCATGACCCAATTTAACGCGTAAGGCGCCCATTGCTTCATTAACGATACTGGCTTTATCAGCCCCAAAGAAAATTAAATCACCGTTTTGTGCGCCCGTTTTTGCTAAAACGCTATCCCACACTTCTTTAGGTGCAAATTTAACAATCGGTGATTGCAAACCATCTAAGCCAGCCGCTAAATCATTAACCTTAATATAAGCTAAACCTTTAGCTCCATAAATACTGACGTATTTAGTTAAATCTTCAATGTCTTTACGACTTAAATCACCCGCATTAGGCACACGCATCGCCACCACACGACCTTTAGGATCATTTGCAGGTGCAGAGAAAACTTTAAAATCCACATCCTTCATGTCGTCAGCAATATCAACCAACTCTAAAGGAATACGTAAATCAGGGCGATCAATACCGTAACGAGAGATCGCTTCTTGATAACTCATCCGTGGAAATTCAGCATCTAGTTCCACATTAATGACTTTCGCAAACAATTGTCGAATCATCTCTTCCATGACATTCATGATTTCATGTTCGTTCATGAAAGAAGTCTCGATATCAAGCTGGGTAAATTCAGGTTGTCTATCGGCACGTAAATCTTCATCACGGAAACAACGCACTACTTGATAGTAGCGATC
>CAIVAH010000059.1 GCA_903903765.1 uncultured Methylococcaceae bacterium | reverse complement strand
GCCGCAGAATCAGCGACTAAAGTAACAGGAATGCCATCTTGTGCCAACTCCCAGACCGTTAAGCGGGCACCTTGTAGCCAAGGCCGAGTCTCACCTGCATAAACCGCTAAAGACTGCCGTTTCGTCGCGCTTCTAATCACGCCTAAGGCGGTTCCATAACCCCCTGTTGCCAGAGTTCCTGTATTACAATGCGTCATGACCCCTTTAGCACCTGATAATAAATCAGCACCCATTTCACCCATTTTTATATTTGCGGCGATATCATCTGCATGAATTTGTTCAGCAGCCTTTATAAATGTCGCGATAGGATCAGCTACTTCTTGCGCTAACAAAGCTTGCATCTGCGCTAAAGCCCAAAACAGATTAACCGCTGTTGGCCTTGATTGCGCTAATAAAGCAATATCATCAGTCACTTTTTGCTGCCAGTTTACAGAATCATGGGCATGATGCTGAGACACGGATAGTGCGACACCATAAGCCGCCGCAATTCCAATAGCAGGGGCACCGCGCACCCGCATAGAAGCAATGGCTTCTGTAACACCTGCCGCATCATCATATTCATCGTATATCAAGGTATCAGGAAGTTTACGTTGATCCAATACTTTTAAAGAGTGTCCTGTCCAAATTAAAGCTTGGACTGTTTTGTTTATTTCTTGCGTCATTATTTGCTAAAACCTAGGGCCAAAAAGTTATAATTCTCTTAATTAAACCAGTCACTCACCGAGGAACAACTGATGCTAGTCGATACGCTTATTCATGCTCGTTGGATTATACCTGTTGAACCGGAATCCGTAACCTATGAACACCATAGTTTAGCGATCCATGCAGGCAAAATTATAGATTTATTACCTACCGAAACAGCTCTAAAGATTTATACCGCAACAACGACTGAGAACTTAGCTAATCACGCTTTATTGCCTGGCTTAATTAATTGTCATACCCATTCTGCTATGACCTTGTTGCGCGGCGTCGCGGATGATTTAGCACTCATGGACTGGCTGCAAAATCATATATGGCCCTTAGAACAAAAATGGATGAGTCCAGAATTTGTTAAAGACGGCACCGATATAGCCATTGCCGAAATGCTCTTAGGCGGTACCACCTGCTTTAATGATATGTATTTTTTTCCTGACATTACGGCTCAACAAGCGATAGAACATGGGATTCGTGCAAAAGTGGGCTTAATTGTCATCGATTTTCCTTCGGCATGGGCACAAGATAGCGAGGAATATATTAGCAAAGGTTTGGCACTGCAAGCACAACTCCACCATTCAACACTTTGTAGCACAGCTTTTGCCCCGCATGCCCCCTACACGGTATCAGATGAACCCTTAAAGAAAATCAAAGCCTTAGCGGATGAACTTGAGCTGCCGATCCACATGCACATTCACGAAACCGCATTTGAAGTTTCACAAGCTCAAGCTCAATCTGGTGTAAGACCATTACAACGTTTAGCTGAACTAGACTTAATTAACTCGTCTTTAATTGCTGTGCACATGACACAGCTAAATACTGACGAGATTAATCTACTCGCAGAATCCGGCGCCCATATTGTGCATTGCCCAGAGTCTAATTTAAAACTCGCCAGTGGTTTTTGCCCAGTTGCGCAATGTTTAGCCGCTGGAATTAATGTCGCTCTAGGGACTGATGGTGCAGCGAGTAATAATGACTTAGATATGTTTGGTGAAATGCGCACCGCTGCTTTGTTAGCGAAAGGCGTATCTGGCGATGCAAGTGCTGTCCCAGCCATGACCGCCCTTAAAATGGCCACCATTAATGGTGCTAAAGCCTTAGGGTTAGATGATATTACTGGATCATTAACCGTCGGCAAAGCCGCTGATGTCATTGCTATTAATTTAAGTGCGTTAGAAACTCAACCACTCTACTCACCTATCTCACAAATTGTGTATGCTGCAAGTCGTCAACAAGTATCAGATGTTTGGGTGGCGGGCAAACATTTAGTAAAAAATCGACAACTAACTGGCATCGACCTTGCCGTCTTAAAAGAAAAAGCCCTGCAATGGCAAGCACGCTTATCTGAATAATACCTTTAGTAACAGCTATTAAGGTATCAAAAAAGTAACATTGCTTATTATTTATCACTGTGATTATCGCCAAGTTAATCGACAAGTGTTATAGTTTGAAAATAAAAATAAAAAACATTGTTGCTTTTAGCAACTAAACTTTAACGTGGCATCTTTACTATTACAGAGTGATTATTATGAACAATCTTTTACAAAATCTAATTTGTCTTGCTAAAAAAACCCTAAAATTAGTGACAGAACTTAATAAACCAGCTACACCTGCTGCCACTGTAACAGAAACTAAAGCACCTGTAGAAACTGTAGCCATTGAAGAAAGCGCCCCAGTTGCTGAAAAAACGCCTTCTGTCGTTCAAGCATCAGCGCCCGTAGTTGCAAAAGCTACAACTGATAATCTTCCAGAAGATTCAACTTTAAGACGTCATGCTTTAGCGCATTTAAAAAACATTTTAGTTGCGGTTAAAGGTTCGCGACCTTCAGATTCCATTCAAAGCCGTCATTATGATGCAGAAATAAATAGCCAAATTGAATTATGCTTAGTTTGTAGTAAAGCACTTGCTACTGCGACTGCTAATTACGAAAATTTGCCTAAGATATCAGTCAAAACTAGCCCCGTAACAATCGCCACAGAAACTGAAGTTGCTACTAATCAAATACCGACTGATTCTATTTTACGTCGTCACTACGAAGCAATGCTTAATAGCTAATCAACTCCGTTCATTACCCTTAATAACAATAACACTCAGGTAGATCTATAAAGATTTACCTGAATGAAACTATGCCGCTTCAATATTTCAGCAAGTACTCTACTTGCTAAGTTGAAAATAAATTTGAAATATTAAAATCTTCTACTAAACTTTAGCAGCACCTACCTATCAACCTGAGTTGTTAATAAATAGATGCTTCCTAATACTCTCAATCGCTTAAGCTTCCATAAAAAAAAATCCGCTTTAACACACGCTTTACATCTAAAAAACGAGCAACATCAACGCATTTTAAATAATGCAATAGATGGATTTTGGTTGTTAGATACTCAGATGAATCTCATCGAAGTAAATGACAGTTATTGCCAAATGAGCGGGTATACCGAAACCGAACTTAAAACCCTGAGCATCGCGGATTTACAAACTATTGATTCTAAAACTGACATTTCCACACACTTAGATTTAAATCAACATCGTTTTGAATCAAAGCATAGACGTAAAGACGGCTCAATTTATGATGTAGAAGTCTCCGTACAATTTTTACCCTATAACGGTGGTCAAATCGCGGCTTTCTTTCAAGATATTAGCTTACGTAAAGCAATAGAACAAAATCTTAAAAACATTGAATCCTTTCAGCTAAGCATTTTAAATTCCGTATCAGCTCAAATTGCAGTCTTAGATAACAAAGGTTTTATCACTCTAACTAATCAAGCTTGGAAAGATTTTGCACTTAATAACGCTAAAACGGCTAACCCTGATTTAATAAGCACCGATATAGGCACGAATTATTTAAAAGCCTGTCAATCACACCTAAATAACGCTACGGACGATAGTGCAACTAACGCTTATACAGGCATCAGCGCCGTATTAAAAGGCAGTTTAGCCGAATTTTCTATGGAATACCCTTGCCATTCTGACTCGGAACGACGTTGGTATAAAATGAACGTCACCCCCATGTTACCTGTAAACAACGGCTGTGTGGTATCTCATACCGCCATTACAGAACATAAACTTGCCGTCGCTAATCTTAAACTTGCCGCTAGTGTTTTTACTCATGCCCATGAAGGTATTTTAATCACTGATAATTCAGGAGCGATTTTACAAGTTAATGATGCTTTTTCTGAAATTACTGGCTTTAGCCGCGCAGAAGTACTGAATAAAAATCCCAGAATACTGAGCTCTGGCCACCAAGACAAACACTTTTATGACAATTTATGGCGTGATTTAAAAAATAAAGGCCATTGGTATGGGGAGATTTGGAATCGGCATAAAAATGGCGAAGTCTACGTAGTGATGGAATACATTAGCTCAGTTTATAACGAAGATGGTAAGTCATCTCATTATGTTGCACTTATGTCTGATATTACCTTAGCAAAAAAACATGAACACGATTTAGAACATAGTGCGCATTATGATGCATTAACCAATTTACCTAATCGCGTCTTATTAGCGGATCGAATACAACAAGCGATAGCAGTGACTAAACGCCAAGCCCAAGTCCTAGCGCTGGTATTTTTAGATCTAGATGGCTTTAAAACCATCAACGACTCGTTTGGTCATTTGGCAGGTGATCAATTATTAATTAGCGTGGCTAATAATATGAAAGAATGTCTACGCGAAGTAGACACTTTAGCCCGCATAGGCGGAGACGAGTTTATTATTCTATTGGTCGATGTTGGTGACGCTGAAACGTGCGCGCCCTTATTAAATCGACTCCTTAAAGCCGCATCGCAAGCATTATTATTTGCTGATATTAATTTACAAATTACCGCCAGCATGGGCATTACCTTCTATCCACAAACCGAGGAAGTCGATGGTGATATATTAATCCGCCAGGCAGATCAAGCTATGTATCAGGCAAAATTAGCCGGTAAAAATCGCTATCATGTGTTTGATCTAGAATTAGACAATCTCACACGTACCCATCATGAAAACTTAAAAAGCATTACTAAGGCTTTAAATGCTGGAGAATTTAAATTGCATTACCAACCCAAAGTCAATTTACGCTTGGGCTGTGTCACTGGTGTTGAAGCTTTGATTCGATGGCAACACCCCGAGAAAGGCTTATTAGCGCCTGCCGAGTTTCTGCCACTCATTGAGAATCATCAACTGTCTTTAGAAATCGGCGAGTGGGTCATTAATACCACCATGGACCAAATAGAGGCTTGGCATCTAGTTAATCTCGATATACCTATTAGTGTCAATGTGAGCGCTAAACAATTACAACAAGAAGATTTTGTTGAGCGCTTAAAACTAATGCTGGCGGCTCACCCTAAAGTTAACCCCGGAGATTTAGAAATGGAGGTTTTGGAAACCAGTGCGATGCGAGATTTAACTCAAGTATCAAAACTCATCGAAGCCTGCAGTGAGTTGGGGGTTAAATTCGCTCTTGATGATTTCGGTACCGGTTATTCCTCGCTCACTTACTTAAAACGTTTACCCGTGAGCCAAATTAAAATAGATCAAAGTTTTGTTAGAGATATGTTGAACGACTTTAATGATCTTTCTATCGTAGAAGGTGTATTAGCTTTAGCCTCTGCTTTTGACCTTGAGGTGATTGCTGAAGGCATGGAAACCAAACAACACGGTGAAATACTGTTACAACTCGGTTGTGATATTGCACAAGGCTATGCAATTGCAAAGCCGATGCCGGCATCGGAAATACCTACTTGGATCGAAAACTGGCAACCCGATACAAGTTGGCATGACAGACCGTCATTCACTCGTGATGACTTACCTTTATTATTTGCTAATGCGGAATATCGCGTTTGGTTGGAAGACATTGAAAAATATCTTTTAAACCCAAACACTGCAAGCTTGCCCAATAATCAACATTCTCGTTTTGGTGCTTGGCTAAAAACCAAAACTATTGCTAAAAATGGTCTGTATTTAAATGCTCAAGCATTACATCAACAATTAAATGCCTTTGGCTCTGAACTTATTAAACTCCATGCCGCAGGAAAAACGACCGAGGCTTTGGCTCAATTGCCACAACTTAAAATCTTACAAAAAACATTACTAGAAAAACTTCAGTTATTGATCCAAGAAAACTGGCATCAATAACAAGATAAAAAAGGTATGCACTTCAAACTGTGCATACCTTTAAAGACATCGATATTACGCTGAAACCTGCGCAATCCAATCTTGGAGATTATAGTAATTAGTAATACGGGCTACTTTGTTATCACGAATTTCAAAAAACGCACCGGCTGGCAAACGATATGTTTGGCCATTAGCCTCAGGTAAACCCTCATCGGTTTTAATGTATTCACCTAATACCACAAACT
>CAIVAH010000058.1 GCA_903903765.1 uncultured Methylococcaceae bacterium | reverse complement strand
TAAGTGAAGATTTGATTGATGTTGCCGATTTGCATGGCTTAGAAACGGGTATAAAAGTTAATTATCAAAAGATTAGCGTTGAGGCCTTGGCAGAGGAACAGCCCGAGAGTTTTGATCATGTCACTTGTATGGAAATGTTGGAACACGTACCTGATCCCGGCTCTATCATCACTGCGTGTGCAAAATTGGTAAAGCCTGGTGGTATGGTGTTCTTTTCTACCCTTAATCGTCAAACCAAAGCGTATTTATTAGCTATTGTGGCGGCAGAACATGTCTTACAAATGTTGCCTAAAGGTACGCATGATTATAAAACCTTTATTAAGCCATCAGAACTCAGTCATTATGCGCGTAATGCGGGTTTAGAATTGCAAGAAATGATAGGAATTGAATATAACCCGTTTAATAAGCAATTTAATTTAGGCAAAGATATTCAAGTGAACTATATCGCTGCATTTAAACGGGTTGTGTAAACTTAATGTCATTAAAAAATCAAGTCATCTTAATAACAGGAGCAGGGGGTGGACTGGGGAGTACCGCAGCACTAGCTTTAGCAAAATTAGGGGCGCACATTATTCTGTTAGATAAGAACATTCCAAAATTAGAAATTATTTATGATCAAATTTTAGAGGCTCATGCCCCCGAGCCTATTATTTATCCCTTTGATCTTGCCGGTGCTAATGAAAATGAATTTGAAGAGTTAGCTCAAAGAGTTGATCAAGAATACGGCGCTTTACAAGGCTTGCTACATTCGGCAGTCGAGTTTAGCGGCTTTAGACCTTATTTTCAAATCATGACTAAAGATTGGGGGCATACGATGAATGTAAATTTAAATGCGGCTTTTTTATTGACCCGTGTGTTGTTGCCGGTATTAGAAAAAAGTGCTCATGCTTCTATCGTATTTACCTCGGATTCATCTGCTAGAGAGGCTCGGGCCTATTCTGGGGCTTATGGTGTATCAAAAGTAGCTATGGAAGGTTTAGCGAATGTATTAGCCGATGAATTAGAGTCTGGAAATAAAGTTAGGGTAAATACTTTAGTGCCTGGCCCAGTCGACTCTCCTTTAAGAAAGCGTGCTTATCCAGCAGAAGACAAAACTAAATTACCTTTAATGACGGCTTTAAATCCGGTGTATGAGTATTTATTTAGTGCTCATAGTATAGGCGTGACTGGACAAATGATTAATGCTTCAACTTTTCATCTATAGAAAATAATATGGCAGAACGTGAAATTATATTTTTAACTCGTGATGTTAATGTCGTCACTATTCCTGATGGGACACCCAGTACTTTAAGTAAGGGTGGAGAGGTTACGATACATCAATCTTTAGGAAGTAACTATACGGTGGTTACTGAGTACGGCAGTATGGTGCGAATTGCTGGTGTGGATGCAGATGCGCTGGGTAAAGAACCTCATGAGTTACAAACTTTAGTTTTAGAAACCAGTGCGGAAGCCGTTGAGAAAAATTGTTGGGAAGTCATGAAAACGGTTTATGATCCAGAAATACCTGTAAATATCGTTGATCTAGGCTTGGTTTATGTTTGTGACGTAACATCAGTCGGTCCATGTGAGAATGACGTTAACATTAAGATGACGCTAACTGCGCCAGGTTGTGGCATGGGGCCAGTGATTCAAGGTGATGTAGAAAAAAACGTGAGAGCCTTGCCGGGCGTTGTTAGCGTTAATGTCGAAGTGGTTCTTGATCCTCCTTGGTCTAGAGAAATGATGTCAGAAGTGGCTCAAGTACAATTAGGCCTTTTTTAGAAAACTGTTCAGCCTCAACCATGCCCATTCTCAACAATATTTAATTCATTGGCTCTGCCCATACAAAGTCTTTGAAATACTTTGGCGGCACTAATACCGTTAATAACAAAAGCAATGGTGATTGGCAGTGCAAACCAAGGGCCTTGGTTGCTGGCATGATGAAGTAATAAATCTTCACCCAAAAACGCTGGTGAAATTGGAAAGCCTACTAGGCCTAAAAAGCTTAAAAATAGTAGTAATGAAAGTTTAGGTTTTGTTTCAGAAAAAGCGCGGTAAGCAAAGGGTGTTGCCGCAAAGTTCTCATTTTTAAGTAGTTTCATTAAGACTACTATGCCTAAAGCCCATGCAGGGATAATACCACTGGCAAATAAGCCTACATCAAATAAAGCCTCTGGATTTAAGAACCAAATTGCCACACCTGCTAGAATAGAACTTAAGCCTATGGCATTCCAAACCCCAATTGGATTATGTTTAATACTAAATGCACCTAATGAGGTGATTACCATTAAAACGGATACTGGGATGGCAATGTATTCAGTGCCTAAATGGGTCGCTAGTATCCCTAAGTCAAATAAGGCAAAACTAGAACAGGTATAGATCAGTTTTAATATTAACGGGGTTTTATTGATTTTTAACCCAATCGATTTTAATGGGTTCCAGAGTACAGATCTGACTAGTAATTCTAAATTACCTTCTTGTAAGGAAAATACATACAAGGTGTTTTGTAGTACTTCAGGTAATACTTTTTTTAATGAATCAGGTAAAAATTTAAACCGTGAGTGGTTGTGTTCTATGTAAAAGTCGCTATTAGTAGAGCTTTCAACCCTTAACATGTGGACTACGATAGAAGGGGATACTAACAATTGATAACAACGTAAAAATGCGTTTCCAAAGAAGTGCAATAGCACTAAATCATTTAAGCCTACCGCTAATTCCATAAACATGAAGCCTACCTGAGTAATTGAAGCATAAGCTATTTTGCCTTTAATATTAGATTGGGTTTTTTCTGATAAGCTTGCGACAATCACAGTTAGTAAGCCAATGTTAAATACACTTAAACGGGTTAAATAGTAATAAGACCATATCGGTTCGGTTCTAAATAGTAAAAACACGCCCAAATGTACTGACAAAGCACCATAAAATATAGCGCTTGATGGGGTAGGTCCTTCCATCGCTCTTGGTAACCAAAAACAAAATGGAAATTGTGCTGATTTTCCTGAGGCGGCGATTAAGACTAAGGTTGATACTAGCCATAAGGATGCATATCCAGCAGGTGGCATTGCTGGATTGTTGAATAGATTTGCAAGTTCGCTAAAGTGTTGGCTCTCATGAAACAGGAGATGACTCATCCATGCGCCTAGTAATAAACCAATATCACAAAAGCGGTATATGGTATAAGCACGTAAAGCATTTCGTACTGGTTGCACACGGTGTCGGTAAAAGGCAATCAGTAAGAATGAAGAAATGCCGACAATTTCCCAGCCGGCAAATAAAATATCGATGCTACCCGATAAAACCACTAAGTTTAGTCCAAACGCAAAGCTAAAGATGGTCATAAAGAAACGTTTATAGCCATCTTCTCGGTGTAAATATACTCGGCAATATTTAACAATAATGGAAAATATTGCCCAAACACAAAATAGATAAACAGCGCCGATTTTATCGAGGTAAAAAATGATTGGAAAATGATAATCTTCGGTTTGATATAAGCTAAACCATTCAAATTCATGACTGGGAAATCCCGCAAAAGCCCAAAGCACTAATAAACTAATAATGCTAATTCCCATAGCATGGGTGAACCAAAAACTAATGTTTGCTATTTTGTGTTCATTTTTTTCTGATAAGAATATAAATAAAAACGCTAATATAGGTAAACCTAGACTGGTTAAGATTAGTCCGTTCATGCGTGACTCCTTATAAATTGATGCACCGGTATTGTGGTGGATTTTCCTACTAGTATATTTGCAGATATATCTGCCGTAGGAGCTTTACCTGTATCAGATAAGTTGACGGCTTCCCAACCATTTATAGAATAAAGATTTAAATCATTTGTATCTGGATGACAACTAGCAAGCCTTACCCATTCGTTATCCAGCCATTCTTTGAGTGCACCTAATTTACTGATTGTTTTATCGATAATATTGGTGCTTTGCTCTATGACAATTAATAAGCGAGCAGGTTGGTGCACTTCTATCATTTGATGGGGAAGGCCAGTTCTTAAATCACCTTCTACACCATTAGCGACGCCTAGCAATCCAATCACATTATGAGGCAGTTTAGTGCCTGCACCATACACCGAGTTATCAATTCTAGAGAATAAATATTCTAAATTAATGCCACCGCAGACTGGAATAACTGCTCCAAGAATCTTGGCCATAATGTCACCGTCTTGATCTGTTTGTGGATCATAAGAATGTAAGAAAGCTCTGCGATCCATAAATAAATTTTTAGTTAATTGGCGTCTACCCACGATGGCGTAAAGGTTATTTGAATGGTTGTATTCTGGTCTGGGTTCAAAAATAGACGTAGCGCGTTCTCTGACATGATTATGGGCACTGTCATGACCACCTTTTTTTGGGGCTAGCTCAAACCATCGGCAACGTTCGGCTGCATTTCTATCTAAAGCTTCTGTCATCGCTGCTTGAAAATCCGCCAAGTCGGGTATAGGATGTTCCTCTAATAAATGCAGATCGAAATAGGTAATCTCATCACGACTGGTGTTGTGTAAAGCGGCTACAAACCGTGTGCTATTAGGGATATAAATGCCACGCTCTCGTAAAATTTCTCTAACAGGCTCATGGTTTGCCATCCAAGCAAAGGCCCGAGCATTAGGTGCGCCAGGTTTTCCAGAACAGGCGCCACAATCATACGCGGCAAAGTGTGGATTGTTAACACTACTAGAGCCATGTGCTATTACCATAACTAATGGCGCAAATTTATCAGTTAAACCAATATTACGTAGTAAGCCGGATAATTTATCGGCCATTTCTGTTAAGGAGAAGCCTAATAAATGACCTTCTGGGGTGGGTTCATCTGATTCTCTTAATAAATGCAACTGCGAATGGCTTTCCACCTCACTTAGTGCTCTAATTTTAGGAACTTTAGAGCCTGGTCTAAATACATCCCATGCCATTCTTGCTGCATAGCCAATACCTAAGGTTTGGGTAAAAAACCAACCTCTCAACATGGAGTGTGCGCTAAAGTGCATATGTTTTATGTGTTTAAATTGCGGATTTACAATTGGAGTAGGTTTATCAGTAGATTCTTTAATTAGATGTTTAGGGGTAATAATGTTTGGACATTGTGCTACGGGATAAGCATCGTCTAAACCTTGATAAAAGAAGTCGATTCCAAAAAAACCAGCAGCACCAAAGGTTTCAATATTAGGATTTACTTCTTCTAAATTACGTCTTATAGAGCATTCTCTATCATCAATACAGAACAAGGCTTGTGCCGCAGGTGCATTTTTTTTATGAGAAACAAGTGGGCTTGTTTTCAGGGCCAGTAACAATTCACTATGTAAGGACCACTCCATTGCTTCGTGCCACACTTTTAAACGCAAGGGAATTTTAGGGTTTAAATTACCTGTTTTAAGTAACGGTGTGCTTTCTGGATGGGATAAGGCTGAGATGGTTGGAAATTCAGCGCCTTTTTTCTTAAGTAAAAAAGCCAGTTCTAAACAGAGTTCAATTGCTATCAATTCTTTAAGCGTAATATCTCGATAGGCTATTAAAGCTTTAGGATTTTGTTCAATAACGCTCACCATGCCAGACCAACCCGGATGACCTAAAAGCATTTCTAATAGGTATTGTTCGTATAAGCTTTCGTCAACCCCAACTATTTTTTCTAAACAAATAGTAATGACTTCTTCAGTGGCTTTTTTTAATAAGCCGTGTACATAAGGTTCGTTTAAAGGGTAGAGAGGGATTAAGCTGTTTTGAGCTAAACGAGTCAAAGATGACCAGAAATTTTCATTTTGTTTAGGTAAACTCCATTGGCTAATGCCTTGATCTAGAAAGTTACTTAATAGCCTAAATAAAATCGGGTGAACATTAGAGTTAAGATCAAACTCTAGTTGAGTTAACCAAGAATTTCTAATACCTTGATTAGCTAAAGACAGGGGAGGGTAATGTCCTGTTGGATCTTCGTCAAATAAACTTATTTTTAGTTTTTCTTGAGTTTCTGCATCACAACCAGCATGTTCTAACGCCCATGTAAGGGCATTTTGTTTAATGCGGCCTTCTTGGTATAAATTTTGGTAATAATTTAAGGTCAAATAACTGCGAGCACCAAAGATTTTAGCGGCAATCGCGACGCCTTCATGAAAAGGGTGATGCTGAACAGAATGTAAGGTATTGTGATGGATAAAATCTTTTAGAGGACCTTGCGCAGGAAGCCAATGGGCTATGTGCTCAATTGATGCGTCAATCTTAAAAACCATAGGAGTTTTCAACCTCGTTATTAGTATTACATAAGGGTGATTTATTAGAACATTAAACTGCGTCTAGAAATCTGGGGGAATTGCTAAATTAACAGCACTAAATGAGCCAAATTACTTTTGTGATCTAAATGATGGCAATAGTAATGGGCAATGTCTTGATAAATTGATGTTTGTTAATGATTGCCTAAGGCTTAGAGTTTCGGCTGGCCTGAATTTTGTACTATATAGACTTGCTTTGTTAAGTTGTTATGCTTAATTTTAGTGCAAATAAACCAGAAGTTTGGTTTAAATCCCCCAAGATTTTATTTGGTATATTTTAGCCATGTATTTGCTTGGTCAACTATTTAATTGAATTAATTAATATAGTTTTTAAGTTTAACGATATGGCCCTGATCATCATAAAACATAGTAATTTGCTTAGCTTGACGACAAGCTTGAAGTTCGGTATTTTTTACTTGATAAAAATCGCATAAATTAGCATCAGTGACCAGAGAAATGGGAATTTTTTTTATTGAAAAGGTTAGCAGGGCTCTATAGACTATCCAAATTAACCAAAGCCCAGCCATGACTAATAAGCTTATAAAATAAATTTGCAGTAGTTCTAATAAGCTTTTATAACCACCAAACCAGCGCATTTCATTAATCATTTTTTTGTCGCCCAGTACCCAGCTGGTCAAGGTCACTAAAGGGATTAATAAATAAATCCACATGGCCCAGCACAATAGCCATGCAAAAAAACCTCCAAGGCGTTTTTGTAAGCTTTGTAATTGAGGAGTGTTGATGATGTATGATTTCACTTTTGTCGCAAACCTCTATCAACAGTAACCCAAACTGCACGTTGCCCGTGTTTTTTACGTACGGCTTTTATAGAGCCAAATATAGTGGTCCCCACATTCATTAGCCAATATACAATGGGGTACCAGACCATCCAATAATAATATTTTGCTACGCCGCCGGTTTTAGCTTCGTATTTTGAATCTATAAATAAGCTCACACCAAATTGAATTAGACAGGTTAGGCTTAATAGCATGCTGGTCCAGCTTGGGCTTAGATCATGCAGTGATTGCAGGGTAGATTCGGTGAGTAATTCTAGGGGCGCAAACACTAAATGCATGAGGATTAAGAAGGCCCAAAACACGCTGATTAAGCACTCGCAATATAACAACCACATGCCTCGTGAGGACCATCGAAACAATTTGTTAAAATAACGCAATAATACTTCTGTGCCGCCTTGGGCCCAGCGTGCTCTTTGTTTCCATAGGCCTTCTAGAGTTTCTGGCATTAATACCCAGCATAAGGCATTGGGTTCAAAGTAAATAGACCAGCCTGCCAATTGCAGTTTCCAGCTAATATCTATATCTTCTGTGATCATGTCATTACTCCAATAACCTACTTGGTGTAAGGCAGATTTGCGAAATCCGGCTATTACACCAGAGACAGTAAAAATTTGTCCATAAGAGCGTTGCGCTCTTTTTATCATCCCCACGATGGCAGAAAACTCTCCAACTTGAATGCGACCAAGTAAGGTTGAACGATTTCGAATACGGGGGTTGCCGGTAACTGCGCCTACTTTAGGATTATCTAAGAAATGTTTGACCATCCACGCGCAAGCCTCAGGTGCTAAGAGTGCGTCACCATCAATGCAAATTAGGATTTCGCTATTAGCTATTAAAGCCCCAGCACGAAGCCCCATGGCTTTACCTTGATTGGTGTGCAGGTTAACAATACGCAATTTTGTATGTTTATTGGCGAGTTCTTGCAATATTTCTAGGGTGTTGTCTTTACTGCCATCATTAATGGCAATAATCTCATAATTGGGATATTTTTGGTCTAATAAGATGTCGATAGTTTCACGAATATTGGTAGCTTCGTTGTAACAAGGAATAAGAATTGATACCGGTGGGTAGGCGCTTAAACTGGGTAAATGTTCGGTATTACCAGTGTTGTGCCATTCAAATCTTATATAAAAAATAATGGCGCCGAACATCCACACATAGGCCATAAATAGAGGATAGTAATAGATAAATCCTTCAATATTGCCATCGATGGGTAACCAAAAGCTGACGAAGGCATGCCAGTCTGTTTGAAGTCTGTCAGTCCAGTTTTTCAAATTAAAGGCCATTAGATAAGATTCAAATTTAAGGGACGTCTGGTACAGAGAAGTTTTTTTGCAAATCTGATAACTGAGGCTGATCTTCAAAGACATTATCAGGGTAATAGCCGATATGTTTAACAGCTAATTTTTTTAATAATTCAATTTGTTTATTAAAGGTAGACATGGGTATTTTTTGTTCGTGTTTCCAGTCTATTGTTTGTAATTCAAAAACGGTTTTGTTAAGGCCTTCAGGGTATTTACTGGCTTTGTTGACCAGTTCAGTAAGCCATTGATTTGGATTTTCGGCTTCTTCCATAAAAGGCATGGCTTCGATGGCCACATAATCATAATGCGCTAAAAAAGAGCTATAAGATTGGGCAAACCATTCTTCACTAAATGGTTTAATTAAGGGTAGTGAATAAAAGTTTCTAGCAGTTTTTATACCGGGTCTATAAAAACGCACTCGGTTGGTAAGTTCATCGGTGAATTGATTAAGTAACTCTGTTTTATGTTGAGCCCAATTCATGCGCATTTTGCTATCCTTATGAAGTAAATCAAAATGCTCAGGGAGTCCCCATACTTCTTTGCCGTATGCTAAGGCGCTAGGGGAAACATCCTCAAAATCAGATAAAATGCCATCATCATGAAATAGAATGCCATCAAAATTACAAAACATGGCGAGGTCTTCATATATTTCTTCAATATAACGGCGAGCCTCAGCATTAAAAGGCGATAAGCGCGTGTAAATATGGTTTGAGCTTTGTGCTTTGCCATCACGCCATTCTTGTACATACCAAGAGCTGGGTATGCCACTTTCTTGATAGGCTAAGATTGGTAACCATGCATAGACGTGTACGCCTGAGATTTTTTTTAACTGCCAAGCGACACGATTAAACAAATCGGCTTTAACGGGTAAGTGCCTATTAGGGAAATATAAGGCATCTGTGTTGCCATCGCCATCGGGGTCGGCATAGGCTTGTAAATACACCGTGGTAATGTGCATATCTTTAATGCGCTGAACTTCTCTGTCAATATTTTGTTCGGTTTGTTCGGCTGAATTATCATAAAGATAATCTATATCGACATGCGCAACGCGTTGGGGTCTATCGGATCTAAGATTAGAAATAATGTTAGCGAATTCTTTAATATTAGGGTTATCCGCAATTAATAAGCGCTTTAAATGGCTAAGATCAGCTAGGGTGTTTACGCCGTCAATCAGTCCCATTGAGATGGGCATACCAGCTTTACGGGCGGCCATGAGTGCTGTATCGTTATATTCGCCGTAGGGCCACACCATAACACGAGGTCTTACCCCCGCATGTTGTAAGATGAGTTCTGCACTTTTTAATAGATCATTTTGGATTCTTTCTTGATAATCATTGCTCGATTCGTAAATCATCATCGGATCATCATAGATACGCGTAACGGTCGCAGCTTGTAAATTACCTTGAGGATTTCCTATCACACCTTTATGCATATCGTAGCTGTGCGATGCAATTTCTATTAAACCAGATTGGACTAGCTCTTTAATTTGCAACCAATTCATTAATGGTTTCTTGGGCTCTGAGTCGTCTTTTGTACTCTCCATCCAGCTTCCGACTAAGGACACAGTGGCAGGATAATGGTATTTTTTTAACAAGGGAAAGGCGAACGTGTAAAAACTTTGGTAGCCATCATCAAAAGTCAGTAACACGGCTTTATTAGGCAAATGGGTTTTGCCGGCGGCGGCATCAAAGACTTGTTGAACACTAATGACTTGGTAGTGGTTGTTTTTTAACCAATGTAATTGCTCTTCAAAATGTTTTACGCTTAAATCGACGGCATCACTGATATCATTGTTTGTTTGTGTATTAATTAGGTCGTGGTAATTAAGCACCATGAAGCTTGATTCTTGAGCCGAAACAATGTGTATAAAACAGCTTAAAAAAGCAATTAAAGCACTTCTTTTATAGAAATCGACTGTACTCAGAGTTGAATAGAGAGTCATGTGGCTAGTAAATTAAAATTAAAGTGTAAATCATGCTGTGCAGGATGTATTAGCTAGGCTTAGGTAAATTGTTTTAGGAATAATTGGGCTTGTTAAAACTTCAAAAACTCAGATAGTTCTTGTAAGAGAATAGCGTTTTGTTGGGCTAAGGCTTTATCTGCTGACGTATTATAGCCCCATAATGCAAAAATGAGTTTAATGTTGGAAAGTTCTGGGGTTTTTATAACGTTTAACAAAGTGGGTAAGCGGTCTTCTAAAAAGTAGATCTCTTGGCCTGGATGCTGGTTTAAAAGCATTTTTAACACGGCAGGCTTATTCATATTGCGATCTAAGCCAAAAATTCGGTGGTCATCTAGTTCAATTGCATTAGCTTTCAAGATCTGCTTTACAAAGCGTTCTTGTTTTGTAGTTATGATATACCAAGTTGTATGTTGTGTTAATTTTTGCAGTTTATTGGCCACGCCAGTAAATAAAGGGTTTTGTTTTATCCATTCAGTTAAGTCATTTTCAATCCATGTGTCGCGGATGTTACCGAATAGCATTTTTAAACCATCAGTCGTTTGGTTTGCTTCGTTTAATAGGGTTTGTGTTAATCCGTCGTAGTTTTGGTAAATGTCTTCCAGCGGTGTTTGTTGATAAAGCAAACGCATCGCAAGAATGGCTTCAAAGCCCGTTTCAATAATGGGTCTAACTAATTTAAATTGGGCAATTAAATCTTGCGGAACTGCTTTTGGCATATCTTGCCAAATAATGCAAGCTGCTTTCCAGCCGGTAATGGCTGTTTCTACAGCACTGTCACAGATAACGCCGTCAAAGTCGAGAGCATAGATAATGGATTGCTTCATAGTAGGTCTGTTAGATTAATAGAAGTATTGATTGTTAATGGTTGACTATTAGAATTAATGAGGTTAGTTTTATCAAGCTTGCTGAGTTTTTTAATAGCCATTTCACGTTTTGTTGCAGAACTACGATTATGGTTTGTCTCTAAAAATACTAGTTGTGTAGGAACTCTGTTTCTAAAGTATTTAGCACCTAGCCCCGTGGCATGTTGATTAATACGTCTTTGTATGTCAACCGTTATGCCGGTATATAAAGTGTCGTCACTACAGAGAATTATATAAACACACCAGTTCATAAGAAAGTTTTAAAATATTCACTTTCTGCAAAAATATCTTTGTTATTTTCTACTCTGTCTAAGTAAACAGTGCCATCTAAATGGTCAAATTCATGTTGAAAAACGCGAGCAATAAATCCATTCAGTTGCATGTTAACTGGTTGAGCATCAATGTCTGTATAGTTGATTTCTATATGGATATATCGTGGTATTAAGGCTCTAATACCCGGAATGCTTAAACAGCCTTCCCAATCTTTTTCTTTATCAGAAGAGAGGGCCACAAAGCTTGGGTTAATCATGATGGTGGGTTCCATCAGTGGTGCATGCGGATAGCGAGTTGAAGGTCTTGAAGCCACAATAATAATTCGTTTTGAAATACTAACTTGTGGCGCAGCAATACCGACACCTAGCGTTGATGCTAGGGTATCTTTTAAAGTGTTGATGATTTCTTGTGTTTCTTCGCTAAACACATCGGTAATTTTATCGGCGCGTTGCCTTAAGACCGGCGCACCCAATTGCGCTATTTCTTTAATAGTGTTCATTAAGGTGCTTGTAGTTCGTTAAGAATAGCAGTTTGTGCTTGTACAGGTATATCTTTGCTCGTGTTTAAAAGTTGTAAATAACTGCCATCAGCTTGTAATAACCAAGCTTGGGTATTGTCTTTTAGATATAAATTTAAATCAGCTAAGATACGGTTATAAAGTTTTTTACTTTCTATTGGAAAGCATATTTCTACGCGTCTAAACATATTACGATTCATTAAATCTGCGCTAGAAGCATAAACCTCTTGATTACCATCATTTGCAAATGCATAAATTCTGGCGTGCTCTAAAAAGCGGCCGATAATGGCCCGAACTTCAATGTTTTCAGAGACACCTGGAATACCAGGTCGTAAACAGCAAATACCACGAACCATTAGTTTAACTTCAACGCCTGCTTGTGAGGCACGATAAAGTGCTTGAATGGCTTGTTCTTCAACAATCGCATTGACTTGAATAATTATTTTAGCGACTTTTCCATTTTTAGCATGAGTGATTTCGCGTTCAATCTTTTCTAATATACCTTTGTGTAAGGTAAAAGGGGATTGTAATAGCTTGTTTAATTTAGTGACTTTACCCAAGCTAGTTAGTTGCGCAAATACTCGTCTAACGTCTTCGCCTAATTCTTTATCACAAGAAAACAAACCATAATCTGTATAAAGTTGTGCGGTTTTAGGATGGTAGTTTCCTGTGCCTAAGTGCACATAATTACGCAGTTCTTTGCCTTCTCTGCGTAAGATCAGACACATTTTGGCATGGGTTTTATAGCCTACCACCCCATACACAACATGCACGGCCGCTTCTTGCAATTTAGAGGCTAAATCTATATTAGCTTTTTCATCAAATCGCGCTCGTAATTCAATCACTACTGTCACTTCTTTACCCGCGCGAGCCGCTTTAATAAGTGCAGCTACAATCGGTGAATCTGCGCCGGTTCGATATAAAGTTTGTTTGATGGCAATAACTTCGGGTGACACAGCGGCTTGTCGTAAAAACTCGACGACAGGTGAGAAGGATTCAAACGGGTGGTGCAGCAATATGTCATTACGCTTAATAGCGGCAAAAATGTCTTTGTTTCTGGCTAATTGGCTCGGAGTGCTGGGTTTAAATGGTGCAAACTTAAGATCAGGTCGGTCAACTAAACTATTAATCTCTTGAATTCTGTTTAGGTTAACGGGGCCGTTGACTAAGAAAAGACCATTTCGACTCATATCAAAACGATCCAGTAAAAAGTTTACGGTATCTTCAGGGCAGGCTGCATCTATTTCTAAACGTACTTCATCCCCATAATTGCGCATTGCAAGTTCACCTTGTACCGCGAGCAATAGATCATCGATGGCGTCGTCATCAACAAAAAAGTCGCTGTTTCTGGTAACCCTAAATTGGTGACAGCCTTTAACCGTCATGCCACTAAATAACTCACTGACGAAGGCATGAATAATTGAAGATAAAAACACAAAGTCATTGGGGCCGCTTTGAGTTTCTTCTGTCGGTAATTTTATAACTCGCGGTAAGGTTCTAGGTGCTTGTAAAATGGCTCTACCACTATTTCTACCAAAAGCATCTTTGCCAGTAAGAGAGATAATAAAATTTAAACTTTTGTTTAAGATGCGTGGAAAGGGGTGAGCAGAATCGAGGCCTACGGGGGTTAAAATAGGTAATAATTCGTGATTAAAATAGTCAGTTAGCCACTTTAACTGAGCTTCTGTCCAGTCATGACGTCTAATGAAATTAATGTTTTCATCTTTTAGCTTAGGTATTAATATTTCATTAAGAACTTGGTATTGTTCTGTAACTAATTGATGAGCATGGATAGATATTTGGTTTAATTGTTCTTTGGCGGTTAAACCATCAGGACCGATGGCTTTTGGGTCAATTGAGGCCATTTCTAAAACACTAGCGACTCTAACTTCATAGAACTCATCTAAATTAGAACAAGAGATACACAGGTAATTAAGTCTTTCTAGGAGAGGTACGGTCTCGTTTTTGGCTTGCGCTAATACGCGTTTATTAAATTCTAATAAACTAAGGTCACGATTAATGTATAGCTCTGGGCTCTGAAGGTTGATGGCATCAACGGTTTCGATAGGGTCCATTTTAGTCCTTAAGTTTTCTGGGATAACGCCGGTTATAAAAACGTGTCGATCACTAATTTGTACAATATTAAAATTTAATTCTGCTTGGGCTAGTTGGGTAGCAATTTCTTTTAAGCTAAATGCAGCTCGTAATGAATTATAAAAGTCAGTACGGAGAACTTCAGGTTCATTGGCTACATAGGTTTCTACCATTTGCCGTGCGTCTTTAATAGTGGCGGGTCTTATTAAGTCCATGACAATAACGCGAGTACCTGGTTTAGTGTATCTTTTGATACTTTGCCAAAGCACCTGTGGGTCAGTCAAATGGTGTAACAAGCTATTACTAAAAATTATCTCATAATTTGGTTGCGGTAATGTGACATCGGGTAACATGCCATGAATGAAGCTAACACGTTTTCCAAGTGCGGGTGTTGTAAGTTGTTGGGCATAGCGCAACATAGGCTGTGAACCATCAACGGCATCTAATTTACTTTTGGGGAAGGCTTTTGCAAATCTGAAGCTAATGTCCCCTGGTCCACAACCTAAGTCTAAAGCATGGCCGTTAAAGTTAGGTTCATTAATATAATAAGTTAATAGTTTAATAAAATGTTGGTGGGGTATTGTAAAATCGGCTTCAGCATAAGCTTTGACTTGGATTTCATCTTCCATTAGTTCGGGTTCTAAAACTCTATTCATTAAAGCCTCTTAAGCCTTGGAGTCCACCGGTATGAATAGCAATAATGCGTTGTCCCGG
>CAIVAH010000057.1 GCA_903903765.1 uncultured Methylococcaceae bacterium | reverse complement strand
CCATGTTGTATCAACATGCAGCATAGGGAAAGGTGGTCTACCAGGATAAAAAGCTTTCATCGTTAAATGCAGCATAACAGCCGAGTCTTTACCTACAGAATACAACATGACAGGACGTTCAAATTCAGCGGCTACTTCTCGAATAATATGAATACTTTCAGCTTCTAGCTCTTTAAGGTGGGTCAGTTTATGATCAGTCATTAATGGTCCGTCAGGGGGTGATAAGCTTGATAATGTAATTGATGATATCAATATTAATGGGGTATTTTAATTTGAACAGGTCTTTAATACCAGACTTCAACCTATTAAAATTAGATATTTTTCAAAATTTGGCTGTTTTTGGTAAATTGCTAAGTATTTTAAGCAATTTTTATCCATCTTAAACGATTAGCATTACTCACCACGGTTAGTGATGACATAGCCATTGCAGCACCAGCGATCATTGGGTTTAATAACACCCCCATAAACGGATACAACAAACCCGCGGCAACTGGAATGCTCAGCGTATTATAGAAAAACGCACCCAATAAATTCTGTTTAATGTTGAGCACAGTTATTTTTGATAACTGAATAACTTCAGCAACTTTAACTAAGGAACCTTGTAAAATTACAATATCAGCACTTTCAATCGCAATATCTGTACCTGTTCCAATCGCTAAACCAACATCTGCATGAGCTAAGGCTGGCGCATCATTAATACCATCACCCACCATCCCAACAATTTCCCCTTGTGCTTGCAATTCTATAACAATATCTGCTTTATCCTGCGGTAAGACTTGGGCTCTAACTTCTGTAATACCGGCTAGTTGCGCAATAGCCCGAGCAGTTATCTCATTATCGCCCGTTACCATAAGAACTCGTATTCCAAGTTTTTTAAAGCGTTGTACAGCTAAAGCTGAATCCTTTTTTATTGGATCAGCAACCGCAATAATACCCACCAACTCTTTATCGACCGCTAGCAAAATAGGGGTTTGCCCTAAAGTTGCAAATTTATCAAGTAAACTACTTGACGCAGATACCTGGACATCATCAGCAGCCATCAAAGCTTTATTACCCAAAGTGATATGCTTATTATTAATTTTAGCGGTCACACCGTAGCCGGACAGTGCAACAAATTGTTCTACATTAACCAAATCTAGATTATTGTTATGAGCTTCACCTAAAATAGCTGCCGCCAAAGGATGTTCAGAATTGGCTTCAAGACTTGCTGCTAATTGAATGATTTCATGTGGAGTATAAGCATCATTTAACACTTCAACTTGCTCAACAACAGGCTTTCCTTGCGTTACAGTGCCAGTTTTATCTAAAATCAAACAAGTTATTTTGCCTGCTGTTTGTAAGGCTTCGCCCTTACGAATTAATATGCCTAATTGCGCAGCTCGACCTACAGCTACCATCACTGAAATAGGCGTTGCTAAGCCTAATGCACAAGGGCAAGCAATCACCAAAACTGTCATTGCAGTTACAAAAGCATAAGAAACGGCTGGATCTGGACCTATTAGCGACCAAATTATAAAAGTGAAAACGGAAATACCCACCACGATAGGAACAAAAATTCCAGATATTTTATCCGCCAAGCGGGCTATTTCTGGTTTACTATTTTGAGCTTGTTTAACGCTATTAATTATCTGCGCTAAAGCCGTATCTCTTCCTATACGCGTTGCCTTAAAAATAAAACTGCCAGTTAAATTAACAGTACCAGCGATAACTTCAGAACCCAGTGTTTTTTCCAAGGGCATCGCTTCACCAGTTAACATGGATTCATCAACAGATGAATAACCGTCAATGACTTCACCGTCAACAGGAATTTTTTCTCCCGGTCTAATGCGAATAGTTTCTGCTAATCCGACCTGATCTATAGGGATATCAAACTCAACCCCATCTCTAATGACTCTGGCGGTTCTTGGTTGTAAGCCTATTAATTGTCGAATTGCAGATGAAGTTTTACCTCTGGCTAAGGTTTCTAAAGCGGTACCAAGATTTATAAACGCCAGAATAACAACAGCCGCTTCAAAATAGGCATGTTTTGCCAAGCTGGGTAAATAAGTTGAATAATCGATCACCACACAAGAATATAACCACGCAGATCCCGTGCCTAAAGCAATTAAGGTATCCATATTAGCTTGACGTAATTGCAATGATTTAATTGCACCGCTATAAAAATGCCAGCCGGAATAAACTAAAACCGCTAACGTAAGTAATGCCAACTCAGGCCAAAACCACCTGCCAGTCGCTGAATTCATGTCGGGTAACCACTCAAACATTTCGTTTAGCATCAGTAATAGGCCGAAACCACCAGCAACAACCGCTTTTTTTATAAGCTTTCGATACCGGTTTATTTCTAATTGCTCTTCTAATTCAGGATCTTCAAAACCTTCCATCACGGCAGCATCAAAGCCAGCGTCTTTAACTGTTTGAATCAAAGAATCAGTATCAACAAGACCTCGCACCAACGCCGAGTGATCCGCAAAATTTACACTGACAAACGTTACGCCATTTAAATTTGCTAAAGCACCTTCAATAGCACTGACACAACCGGCACAACGCATCCCTAAAATAGATAATTGCACTTCACCATGTAGCATATTTTTATTCAACGAGAAATCCCGCATCAGTAATCACTTTTATTAATGCTTCTAACTTAATAACAGTTTGCTCAAACTCTACAGTAACTGTACTCGCCTTATGATTTGCTAACACGGAATGCACACCTATAATACTACTTAACTTTCCCGTCACATTAGCTTCACAACCACCACATTTCATACCTGAAACATTAAATACTTTATTCTCTATCATTGCGATACGCCCTCAGAAAAGTTTTTATCTTTATAACACATTCGACTTATAACACATAAATATGATACAACTTGTGTAGTTACGATAGTCTGGTATATCTTAATACACAAGACAGGCAATAAGTTAACCGCATAAAAACTCTCATTAATGTATCAATATTACTCATGCAATTAAATACAATCACTCATCAAACTATTGCCCTTGCTGGTATTGCCCAAGCTGCAGCACTAGTCCAACAACTTGCAGTAAAAGGTAACTGTGATTCCGTTGCATATGAATCCAGCATAGGGAGTATTTTAAAAATTGATTCCGACAATGTCACTGATGTTTATGGTTCCTTAGAATCATTAAAATTAGGCTTAACTCAACTCAACTTACAAATGTCAAACTTTAAAGTTGTTAATCCAGAGCAAGCCCGCTATTCAGCTGCTTTGGTATTTCTGGAAAATCAACTATCTAAGAGACAAGATTTACTCAATACTATTCACATTGGTGTGGTTAGAGCACAATCTCAAAGTGAGCACTTCGGTGCTTTACATGAAAATGTCTTAGCTAATTTAAGTGAAGTGTATCAAAAAACCGTCAGTACCTTACACCCCAGAATCATGGTAAATGGCAACCCTGATTATTTATCAAGACCCGAGTTAGCCAATAAAATTAGAGCCTGTTTATTAGCGGGTATACGTTCTGCGGTTTTATGGCGTCAATGTGGTGGTACGCGCTGGAAATTTCTTTTCTACCGAAAAAAAATACTAGCAGAATTACAAGAACTTTTAAAACAGCTTTAATTTAATTGATGTGCACACTAATTGAAGTCGACCAACTGAGTCGATACTTTGGAAAAGTATGCGCCGTTAAT
>CAIVAH010000056.1 GCA_903903765.1 uncultured Methylococcaceae bacterium | reverse complement strand
TTGGGAACAAAGGTGGGAGAGGTAAAGATAAATTCGAGTGAATCAATTTTACTGAGTTCTTTTTTTAAGGCTTCAAAAGCATATATGGAAAAACACGAAGCCGCGATTTTAAGTTTAGTATCCGGCTTGATCATCTGTTTGAGATTATCGCCAAGCAGGTGGTTGATGTTATCGATTATTTCCATGTTTTTTATTAGCTAATCTGTATCTGTTTATAGGCTTTTAATACAAAGAAAAAGGTCTGTACAACACAAGGACAATCCATAGAATTTAAGACTGACTTCTGGCAATTCAAATTGCCAGAAAATCTCAGAAAATATTAAGGATTAAATTGTATACTAACCAAAATCGGTAAATGATCGGACATTCGCTCACCATTCATTAATGGCTGAGGATCAATAAACCAATGGTCTGCTTTAGCATGACAAGGTCCACCCACAAAGATATGATCAATGCGTTTATCAGGGTGCAACTCAGGAGATACTTTAGGTTGCCCTGCCAACACATAGGTATTTTGCAATAATTGCAAGGGCTTATCAGCACCAATAATTTTTCGATAGCGCTCACTATCGCCTGTGGTATTAAAATCTCCAGTAACTATCATCGGTAAGCCTTGGGCCAATTGGGTAATACGCTCATAAAACAAAATAGCACTGGGATCTTTATTTACCCCAGCATTATCAAAATGGGTATTAACATACATAAACGTAAATCCATTTGACTTTTCTTTTAAAACAGCCCAATTTACATAACGTATCATCGCTAGAGGTTTAAAACCAAAACTCATGGGAAGCTCAGGATTAGGCCCTAACCACATTTGACCTTTATCTAAAACCTCAAAACGAGCTACTTTATAAGCAAGAGTTGCATCACCATACTCAAAACTTCCCATGTGATAACTTATTAAGCCATAGTCTGTCACTGATAAAATAGTCGCAATATCCTTATCCGTATGCGTTTCTTGAAAACCAATCAAATCAGGTTCATAACCTTTAATACGCTCTCTGATTTCGGGTGCTCGTACAGACCAAGGTAATGCGCCGCCAGTACTACCCTTATTAAATCGGGCCGCCATACTTTCTATCAATTCTGAACCGTATTCAACATTAAACGTCAATACTTTAAGGTCACCGCTGTTACAGGTCGCTGATCGATTAGCCTCTGTTATCGGATACGCTGAGGCTAAAGGCAATGCAGTGGCAAAACCTTTATCAGTGTAAGCTGCCCAATACTGAAAGCCTTGATAACGAATAAATACCGCCAACAAAACTAACAGACTTAGCACCGCTGCGCCTGAGCAAATTAATATTTTTAAAAAATTTTTATTTAACAAACTAAGACTCCCTGCTTCTTACCTAGCAGTTTTAATATCAATCATTTTAATTAGATGCGCTAACATTTGAATGCTTAGCAATAATGCTTAACCCTTTAAACACTAACTCTGTATCGATTATAAAAGGCGTCGATAACTGTGCCGCTATTAACGCAGCATCGCCTCCTGTTAAAATAAGTTGGGTATCAGGCGATTGCTGGGTTAATACCCGCTCTATTAAGCCCAAAGCGGCGTATAAAGTACCATTATAAATAGCCGACTCTGTTACTGTTGCCAAACCAATGGGGTATGCCGAGTTTTTATAAAATAAATTAGCTGTTTCTACAGCTAAGGCTTTCTTCATTAAGGCTATGCCAGGCGAAATTAAGCCGCCTTTGTGCACACCGCCTGCAGTTATAACATCAACAGTAATAGCCGTTCCACAATCAACAATACAACTAGCACCCGCGTAATAATGATGAGCAGCTATTAATGCCAACCAACGATCGACACCTAATTTATCAGCTTGCTCATAAGAATTAATGACGCCATAAGCTAAAGCCTGTGATTTAAGCACACTGATTTGCACACCCGGCCAAATTTTATCGAGCGCATTCAACAGAACCGAAACTAAGGTGTGCGTGGCAACACTGGCTATTAATACTTGTTCGGGAGGTGGGTAAGTAGACCATTCTGCAAATAAATAATTCTGCGTTACCTCTTGATTATCCACTACAAATATACTTAACGGGTCTTGTGCAGTTAATAAAGCCCACTTAAGACGACTATTACCACTATCAATGAGTAATTTCATAAGTGAGTGGCACTAAAACTAACCTCACCTGAAGCATAAGCTTGCAGACTACCATCAGCTTTTTTAAACAATAACAAACCGTGCTCATTTATACCCTCAACCACACCATCTAGCGTATTTTGACCCACATGCAAAACAGCAGGCATGCCCTGTAAACAATCATAACTGCGCCATTCAGCTAAATAAGGCAGAATACCCACGAGCTCATAATTATTAACAATTGTTAATAATTCATTTAAGATTGCCGCTGCTAATTGATTTCTACCTATAGACTGACCAGAAGTAGTCAACTGTGTTAAATCAATCCAGTCTTGGGTAATTTCTTGACCTTGTGTTTCACTTAAATATAAATTCAAACCCAAACCAATCACAACTGCACAAGGCCCATCAGATTCACCTGATACTTCTATCAGAATGCCGCCTAATTTTTTACCTTGCGCATAAATATCATTAGGCCATTTTAAACCTACATCTATATAACCTTGAAACTTTAATACCCGAATAACCGCTACCCCAATCGCTAAACTTAAACCGGAAGTACT
>CAIVAH010000055.1 GCA_903903765.1 uncultured Methylococcaceae bacterium | reverse complement strand
CTGACTTACAAGTTCTGATGAGGAAAGATTTAAATGATTGAATGGTTGTTTGTTCCCGCTGCCTATTTTATCGGCTCGATTTCTAGTGCAATTATTATTTGTCAATTGATGGGCTTGCCGGATCCTAGAGAGCAAGGTTCTGGAAATCCAGGAGCCACAAATGTGATGCGTATTGGCGGGAAAAAAGCGGCAGCTATGACCTTGTTTGGCGACTTACTTAAAGGTTTGTTGCCGGTGTATTTAGCGAAAGAGCTGGGCGTTTCGCTCGAGTTATTAGCCGTTATTGGAATTGCAGCATTTTTAGGGCACTTGTATCCGGTGTTTTTTAAGTTTGCTGGAGGAAAAGGCGTGGCGACTTCCATTGGGGTTTTGTTAGGATTTTCTTGGTTTTTGGGTTTGGCATTTGTTGCTACATGGTTGTTGATTTATAAACTGGGTAAAATTTCATCGTTATCGGCTTTATGCGCTTCTATTTTATCGCCCGTTTATGCTTGGTTTATTGTCGGTGATCTTTATTTAGTAGGTGCCTCAATTTTTATGATGTTGTTATTGTTGTTTCGACATAAAAGCAATATACAGCGTTTATTAAAAGGGGAAGAGTAGCTTGTTGGAATATATTTTATAGCTCATTCATCGGCCAGCGTGCTCGGGTATTAATTTCTAGGTTTTCAATAGCACCATTGAGTAGTCGTTGACAGCCTGCATAAGCAATCATAGCGCCATTATCAGTGCAAAATTCGGGTCTTGGGAAGAATATTTCAGCTTTTTCTTTGAGAGCCATGTCAGTTAAGGCTGCTCTGATTTGATGATTAGCGCTGACGCCCCCTGCTACAACGAGTCTTTTAAGTCCGGTTTGGTGGAGTGCTCTTTTGCATTTTATGGCTAAGGTCTCGGCTACTGCTTCTTGAAAAGAGGCGGCGATATTGGCTTTGTCATTGGTGGTTTTTTCAGAGCTGTTATAAGTATTGAGTGTGAATGTCTTTAACCCACTAAAGCTAAAATCTAAACCAGGTCTATCGGTCATTGGGCGCGGAAATTTAATGAGTGCTTTTCCTTGAGTGGCTAGCGCTGATAATTTAGGTCCTCCCGGATAACCAAGTTCTAGCATTTTTGCCGCTTTATCAAAAGCCTCTCCGGCGGCGTCATCTAATGATTGGCCTAAAAGCTCATAATGGCCTATTCTGGTTACTTTAACTAATAGGGTATGCCCGCCTGAAATTAATAGGGCAATAAAAGGAAATGCAGGTGGATTTTCTTCAAGCATGGGCGCCAATAAATGGCCTTCCATATGGTGTACTGCAATTGCTGGTATTTGCCAAGTCCATGCTAAGCTTTTTGCAGTTGTTGCGCCGACTAATAATGCGCCCATGAGTCCAGGGCCCGCAGTATATGCAATGGCATTAATGTCTGTGGATTTTAATTTACTTTCTGATATTGTTTGTTTAATTAACGGGACTAGCTTTCGAATGTGGTCGCGTGATGCAAGTTCTGGAACAACCCCACCGTATTCGCTATGCATATCAATTTGGCTATATAAAACATGATTTATAAGCCCTTTTTGAGCATGATAAATGGCTACCCCAGTTTCATCGCATGAGGTTTCTATACCTAAAACGTACATTGGTTTTTGAAATTTTTAAAAGTGAATGTATAATTGAGGGTTCTGTTTGTTCGTTGGATAAATATTATCCTTATACACACAATATTAACATAATTGGAATCATATAATGCCGTCAGTAAAAATTAAAGAAAACGAACCATTTGATATAGCAATCCG
>CAIVAH010000054.1 GCA_903903765.1 uncultured Methylococcaceae bacterium | reverse complement strand
TGTTTGTAATTGCGCTTCGGTTTGTTTATGACTATTTTCCAGATTTACATGTAGTACACTCAATTCATTTTTAGATTTATTGAGTGCATTATACTTTTCAATTACGTCCATCAATTTAGCGTGAGTTTGTTGCAATGTATTGCTAACGGTAGCATTACTGCTTTTTTGTGCCGTCAATTCATTATTCACGCGCTGTTCATCCGACGTTTTAGTCGCCACTTCATTTTTTAACTGTTCTACGTCTGCACTCAGTTTGTCTTTTTCTGTTTTCATTAAGTCACGTTCTGAATTGGCAGCTTTTACCAGTGCTTGTAGCTTAGCAAGTGCTTTGGTATTAGCATCCGCAGCAGGTCGATTCTCAGCCTTAGTCTGTACCGACATCAAACTGACGATTAAAATCAAAGACCAAGATCCGAACTTGATAAATTTTTTCATATCAAATACTCTTTTAGAATTTTGTATTAATGTCAAACAGAATCACATCAACACCATAATTTGGCCCCATAATCATATCGCCACTAAACCACTTACCTGTTAACCAGACATTTTTCATTAAACCGTAATTACCGCCAATTACCCAACCTTTAACGTTGGTCCCCCCTAAATTATTGCCACCACCTAGATGGAAGTCAGAATCAGTATAAGCATCTAGTACAGCATCACTACCTACATATTTATACAAAGAAAATACATTCCAGTGTCCAGCCACATCGAATTTAGTCCAGCCAAAATCGGCTCTCACTTGCCATGCATTAGTGCCTGCGGAGTTAAGTGCATTTGATAACGCACCGCCCGTCACAATTTGATTAGCCATCCCAGGATACCGACTTCTAATATCGTTGGCACTAAAACCAATGTTTTTAGCATAATCAGCGCTGAATTTGAGATGATAAGGTGCAAATAACGCTAAATCATACACGCCATTAAAATTAAGAATTTGGTACTTTGACGCTAAACCATAAAGTGAACCCGTCGCTGTATTAGACACAGCTAAAAGCGAATTGCCATATTGCATAAATTGGGGGGCAGATTGAATAACTTCCGCAGAGGAGTTACAAGCACTCGTTCTACAAGTATCTATTAGTGGATCGACTTTTGCCGTCGTATTATGATAATCATAAATAGCGGCACCCACTTGTAATGAATCTTGATTATCAAATCCCCAATCTAACCCCGCCTGACCACCAATCATCCATTTATCACGCGTACTCAAACCTTGAGAAGATTGCAGTGGAAACATACCCGCTGTGGCAAAAACAGTTGGACCCTTACTCGTATTGCCAAATTCCTTATCAAACAAATGATGCCTCATCGTACCCATAACACCTTCAAAGGATAAATCTTCATCCCATACCAGTTCACTGCCGCCCGTAAAGAAAGGATTCGGTGTTCGTCCACCCATAACCGTTAACCAATTAAAATGATCATCATCCACGGCGTTATAGCGCAAAAAAGCACGATCAATGTTAAAAGCATATTTACCTCCGGTATTACCCAACCCTTGATTAGTCGATATCGGATTGGAAATATTTCCAGTTGCAAGGCGCATCCCCGCGTCCACACCGTCTGTAATTTTTGCATCAATCCCAAGGCGCACTCGTTCGCGACCTTGACTTCTCCCTTCGGTAGTATTGACAAATTGATCTTGATTATTTAGGTTGCCATTATTAGAGTTGATAGATGAAAAATCAGTATAGGTACCAATAGGGGCATTATTTGACGCCATAAAACTCGATTGGCCTCTTAAACGAATATCACCCGATAATTTAAAGCGATTAACCCATTCGGGTAAAGCGCCAGGTAAGCCCCATTGCTCTTTCTTTGCTTTTTGCATGACATCACCAACGACTTCTTCACGCAACTCACTACGCACTTGTTGGCGAATCTGATCTTTTACAAAATCAGGTACATAAGAAACACGCACTTCATCCGCCGGCACTACTTCTTTGACGACTTTTTCTGGAGGCGCAGCTGATTTTGCAGACGCGACCTGCTGATCAGCATCTGCTTCGGCTTGTTTAATCATTTCATTAGCGGTCTTATCGGATAACACGCCCTGCTTAACTAATTGTTTAATTAAATTAGTCGTAGTATTGCGTAATTTGAGCAATTCCTCTTTTTCATCCGCATGTGATAACTCAGCCGCGCATAATAATGCTAAAGCAAGTAGCGGTTTCTTGTGGTTCATAACTAGTTCCTGCCCATTATATAAATTTCATGTAAAAGCCCATCTCAAGTATTCAGTTCACTTTCTTTCAACAGGATGGGCTATGGGATATTTTGATTAAATAAATTTTTACTCCATAAAGTCCAAGAGTAAAAACTTGTTTTGTATATGTTTTAAGTATTAACGCCCTAAATGCGTGAAGATATTTTTAATTTAACAGGTTGCTCCATATCTGGCGGCGGAGCTGATTTGGTTTTTTTAAATTGAGCAATTAGCTTATGTAAAAGCTTGTCAATTTCCTCATCGTTAGTGCTTTTTGCTATTTCAAAGCGCGTAACCGAGCCATCAGGACTAATCCAAAATTTAATAACAGCTGAATAACTTTTATGTCTTAATTCGTCATGATCAGCCAGAATATCCACTAAACTTTCTTTAATCGTTGAGGCAAACCCTACATTTGGATCACCCCCACCCAAAAGACCACGCCCCCCCTTATGGCCAACCAAGCCAAATGCATCAGAACCCGCTGTGCCTTCAGCGTCGAGGCCAGTATCTCCAGCAGGTTGTGGATCTGCCACATCAGGCAAAGGCTCTGGATCAGGTTGAGGCTCTTCCATTTTTTCGACTTCCGGCTCAGGTATTTTTTCAACCTTAGGTGGAGGAGGAGGCGGTGGTGGCGGCTTAAATAAGGCGATGGGCATGATTTTTTGCTCATGCTTTACAACAGGCTTTTCCGAAAAGTCACCTATAATTTTGACTACATAATAAATGGCAATAAGCAGTATTAGTGCGCCTATAATTTTAGGCACATAGACTCTGAAATTTTTTTTATCACTCATGATTAAATATGACTTCTACTTAACCAAATTTTGCGTGACTAAACCTACTTGAGTGATCTCAAGCTTGCCTAATAAAGCGAGAATATCAATAACACTTTGGTACTGAACAGCGGAGTCACCTTTAACCACCACCGGTAAGGCGGGGTTAACGGCTTTATATTGAACTAAGGTGGATTCCAACTGCTCCATCGTTACTGGAAAGGTATCAAGAAAGATTGTGCCATCTGCGGTCACCGTAATAGCCTTGGTTTGCGGTTTAGACAAACTTGGCGTATTACTCGCTTTAGGTAAATTGACTTTTACACCCTGCACTGCCGCCGTGGTCATTAAGATAAACACAATCAACAATACATACGCCAAATCAAGCATCGGAGTCACGTTGATTTCGTCATAGGCAGCATTTTCTTCTTGTAATTTCATAATTTTATTGGCTCGAACAGAATATTGGGATGATTGGCAATACTAAAAGCCTTATTGGTATTAATGACTAGTCGTGCGATTAATACACAATCAAGTAAAAGGCATTTAGTGAAGTTCTATCGTTTTCAGTATATTTGAATTCATTCATTTAACAGTGAGCAGATTGACTTGCTCTATGCACTACAAAAACTGCTCACTGTTTTTTTGGTTAGGTGTGCTGCTCACTTAATTTTGCAACAAACTCATCAACAAACACATGCATATCGGCATTAATTTCTTTAATTTTGCCGCCTAAATAGTTGTATCCAAATAAGCAAGGAATCGCCACAATAAGGCCAGCTACGGTTGCAGTTAACGCACCGGCAATACCTGGTGCAATAGCATTAACATTGACTTCACCGCTGACCGCAATCGCGGCAAACGTAATCATTACCCCGATAACCGTGCCCAACAAACCTAAGAAGGGGCCACCACTAATTGCAATGGTCAACAGTACCATTTGAGCATTAATTTTTTGCATCTCTCTGATTAAGGTAGCTTCCATACTCGCCTTAACTGCATTCATTGATTGAGCAGTTAACACTTGCTCAGAACCAGGAACTGAATTTTGTTTATATAAACGTCGATTCATTTGTTCAACGCCAACATGATATAAACGATAAACGGTTGATCCTGCAAAGGCACCATGCTTCTTAGTGAATGACAACAACAGAGGAGATTCGTCAAAGTCCTTATCATCTTCATCATCAGGCGCATTTAAGCTATTCAAATCTTCTGCTGTTAACAGACTATAGGCCTCTTCGAATTTTTTATTTTCTCTTTGAATGCGGGTTAAAACGATGAATTTAACAATCATGACAAACCAGCTCACTACCAACATGACAGCTAGAATACCGATAATGACCCATCCGTCTGGGGTGACATTTTTTATTGAACCCATAATTAATGATTCACCACCTTCTTCACTGTCAGGTGTCGCATCATCACTATAAGATAATAGCGTGGTAGTTTGACCTTGCATTTGTGCATCAAACTTAATGGCATTAGCATCAAGTGCTAGTTTATAAATCGACAGTTGATCTAGTGAGCCTTTAAAGCCTCTACCACCGGTTTCTTCTGCGCCTATTGAAATATTGCCAGTTAAATCACGAGTGGCAATACCCAATGAACCCGCACTAGCACCATCGATATATAAATCTAAAGCACCTGCGGAAGCGACTAGTGCCACATGATGCCATGCACCCATGGCCAAAGGTGTAGGCGCTTTTATCTTTTGTTTAGAGCCTTCCTGAACGTCAACAACGACTGTTTCACCAACAATTGACAAATCCACATGACTACTTTCACCAGATCGCTGAAAAATGATGCTATTTTTTTGTGTTTGATCAATTTTTACCCAGGTTTCAACAGTCCAACCTAAAGTAGGGGACATCTGCAAATAAGGCATTGCTGGAGCATGAATAAACTGACTCCCATCAAAAGATGCTGCCTCACCCACTATGCCACCTTCAATTAACGTAGCTGTTACTTCGCTAGGATTATTACCGTAAGCAGTTAAATCCTTAACTGCTGGCTGTGAAAATTCATAGGCCATGACTTGATTGACATCAAAAGACCCTGGTGCATCTTGTGCATCAACTGCTTTAGGATTGCCATAATATAGCCAAATAGCCGGTTCAGAAGCCGTCGCTAAATCAGCGGGTAGCTTTACCCAAATAAATGCCATTTCATTGATCACATCGAGTTTTTCTATATAAAACTTTAATGGTGTCTCTTCGTCAGCAGCTAATATACGAATATCTTTACCTTTTTCAGCAAGTTCTGAAAAAAATGCAAAATTACCTGCATGTAATCTGATTAGAGCATAAGAAGATTCGGGTATTGATAAGCCTTCAGTTTTTAGCTTTGGCGCGT
>CAIVAH010000053.1 GCA_903903765.1 uncultured Methylococcaceae bacterium | reverse complement strand
GATGAGCCTACAGGTAATTTAGATAGTAAGACAGCTGATCAAATCTATCAGCTGATGTTGGAATTAAATCAAGAATTAAATGTCAGTTTTTTAGTAGTGACTCATGATCATGAGTTAGCTGCTCGAATGGGTAAAGTACTCCACATGGAAGATGGTTTGATAGTTGCGTAATCAATTATAAAAATATTCTCTTTCCGCACCTCTTGAGGCGCTGTTAGTCTCATTAACAGGAGGTGCAAGTGGTAATTTTTGCCGTATTTTTTGTGGTCGGCATTTTATGCGTCCAACAATTTTCAGAATTACCTAGTCTGTTCTGGTTAGGTATCATCGCATGCTCAGCTCTTGTGTTTGCTGGTTTACGCTATTGGCGAGTTTTCTTCTTTATAAGTGGTTTGCTCTGGGCAGTGACTTTTGCTACGCAGCGTTTATCCGAAAGATTACCCTCAAACTTAGAATCAGTTGAAATGCCTGTGACAGGTGTTATTGATAATTTGCCTGACTTTCATCAGAAAGTGGTGCATTTTGACTTCAAAATAACAGAGGCTGTTGCTAAGCTGCCTAGTAAGATTCGCTTGAGTTGGTATTATCCAGATCAGGCTATAAAAGCCGGTCAAATTTGGAAATTTACCCTCAAACTTAAGCGCCCGCATGGTAGTCTAAATCCCGGCGGATTTGATTATGAGCGATATTTATTTAGTCAAGCTATTGGTGCAACAGGTTATATTAAGACTAGCCCTCGACCGCAATTATTAGGTCAGGTGTCAGCGTGGCTTAGTATTGCCGTTTGGCGACAAACCATAGCAGATGCTATAAATGCCCAACTCGGTGCTAATCCGAGTTTAGGCTTAATAAAAGCTTTAACTATCGGCGATGGAAGTGGGATTAGTTCGGCTGAATGGGATATTTTTCGTAAAACAGGCACCACCCATCTGGTAGTTATATCGGGTTCGCATGTGGGCTTAATAGCGGGCTTAGCCTATTTATTGGTGCTTAAGTTTTGTACCAGATTTGTTGTTTTAAGTAGTTCTCCTCAATCTATAGCGGCTTGCGCAGCGATGCTAATAGGTTGTCTTTATGCGGGTTTGGCAGGATTTTCTGTGCCTACGCAACGTGCAGTAGTGATGTTAATAGTCTGGATGCTGGCCATCATATTTCAAAGAAACACCCAAGCCTTCAATACGTTAGCAGTGGCATTGTTTGCCGTGTTAATTTATGAACCTACTTCTGTATTATCCGTGGGTTTTTGGTTATCATTTTTAGCGGTTAGTTTAATTGTTTATATTTTGGCAAACAGACTAGTTAAAAGCGTTTATTGGCTAGAGATGCTAAAAATAAATGCGGCAACCTCGATTGGCTTAGCGCCATTATTATTGATATTTTTTCAGCAAATTTCTTTAATCTCTCCAGTAGCTAATTTTATTGCCGTGCCTGTTATTAGTTTTATCAGTGTGCCATTCGCTTTAATAGGGGTGCTGTTGTTAGCAATTAATCCTGTGATTGCGCAGGCATTTTTTTTAGTGGCAGATTATTCATTAAGATTTTTAAATATTTTCTTAGCATATTTGGCTGATTTTTCTTACGCTACATATAATGCCGCTCAGCCACCTTTATGGTCATTATTATTTTCAATACCTGCAGTGCTCTTATTATTAGCACCTAGAGGTGTACCCTATCGCTATATGGGGGGATTCTTATTGATACCATTATTTCTGAATCCACCCCCTAGACCGTTGCAAGGGACTGTTAAGATAACGGTATTAGACGTCGGCCAAGCCTTGGCAATCGTTGTGCAAACTCACGGACATAGTTTAATATTTGATACGGGAACCAAATATTCTGCCGATAGTGATAGTGGTAAAAGTGTTGTCATACCCTTTTTACATCATGAGAATATTACAGCTGTGGATAAATTAATGGTGAGTCATGCGGATAATGATCATATCGGGGGCGCAGTCTCCATATTAAACGCCTTACCTGTACTGGAAGTATCCACATCAGCCATGTCAGAATTACAAGCGTACCATCCCCATAAATGCACTGCTGGGCAGGCTTGGAACTGGGATAATGTACAATTTAGTGTATTAGGCCCTCAACGCGAATATAATTCAGATAACAATAATGCCTGTGTGTTAAAGATCACCACAGCCACTGCCACTTATTTATTACCAAGTGATATCGAGGCAATCGCTGAGGCGGAAATAACCCAGCGTTATGGCTCCGAATTAAAGGCAGATATATTAATTTCCCCTCATCACGGAAGTAAAACATCTTCAACTACAGCTTTTTTATTGGCAGTGCAACCAAAGATAGTATTGATATCCTCTGGTTATTTAAATAAATTTAAACATCCGCACCCCTTGGTATTAAATCGTTATGCACAATATGACATTAAATGGTTTGATACCGCGGAGCAAGGTGCTTTAACTTCAACTGAATATAATGGTAAATTTCATATAGTAGCTATGCGAAACACTGAGTCTAGCTATTGGAACAATAAATAACTAACTATGGCAGGATATAAAGATGGCACAATTTACGGTTACAGGTGAGATAGATCCTTTTTTACACATCAGTTTAAATCAAGGCGAAAAGATTTATTGTGAATCTAATGCCATGGTTATGATGGAAGCAACACTAGATCTTAAAGGTAAAATGACGGGCGGATTGGGGAGTGCATTAATGCGGCGCTTCGCTAATGGTGAATCTTTTTTTCAACAACATATCGAAGCAACTCGTGGCCCAGGTGATTGTTTATTAGCCCCCACATTGCCGGGAGCCATTCAAGTGCTAGACGTGGGTATAAACAGCTATAAAATTACCGATGGTGCTTTCGTTGCAGCAGAAAGCGCTGTTAACTTAAATGTGATAACTCAAAATGTGGGATCTGCCTTATTTGGGCAAACGGGTGGATTTTTTATCTGCGAAGCGTCAGGGCAAGGCAAACTGGCTGTTTCTGGTTTCGGATCAAGTTTTGTTTTAGATGTTGAGCCAGGCAAAGATATCGTTATTGATAATGCACATGTTGTCGCCTGGGATAGTGCTTTACATCATGAAATTTCTGTTGCAACACAACAATCTAGTGGCTTATTTGGTCAATTAGTCAATAGTGTGACTAGCGG
>CAIVAH010000052.1 GCA_903903765.1 uncultured Methylococcaceae bacterium | reverse complement strand
GATCTTGAATAAATACCTGCATTTTATACCTTTGGCCTGATTCTTATCAAAACATAGCTCAATAATACTATAAAAATCAGGGTTAATTGTGACAAGTGTCTGACAAAAAGGCTTTTAAAATTTTGGCTACATTTGCCATGCCAATATGTAGGTTTTCTTCAATTTCGGCCATGGTGATTTCACCAGAGCTTTTTCCTGCACCCCAGTTAGCAATAACGGATAATGCGGCATAATCGATGCCAAGTTCTTTTGCTAATGCTGCTTCTGGCATGCCTGTCATGCCTACTAGATCACAGCCGTCTATTTCCATGCGTTTAATTTCTGCTGCTGACTCTAAGCGAGGACCTTGAGTACATCCGTAAGTGCCACTTGGACTAACATTAATTTTTACCGAGGCTGCAGCCTTGATTAAAGCCGCACGTAATTGTTGGTTATAGGGGTAACTAAAATCGATATGCGTTAATGGATGTTTCTCGTCATCAAAAAAGGTATGTTTACGCCCGTAACTGTAATCGATAATTTGATCAGGAATGGCAATATGTGCAGGTGCCATTTTGTTAGTAATGCCACCTACTGCCGCAACGGCGATAATTTGTTCTACACCGAGTTGTTTAAGGCCCCATATATTGGCGCGATAATTGATTTTGTGTGGTGCGATGGTGTGCGGATTGCCGTGTCGTGCTAAAAATACGATTTCTGTAGTATTTAATTTACCGGTAATAAACTCAGCAGAAGGCGCACCATAGGGCGTATCAATTTTTTCCTTTTGTATGATTTTTAGATCGCTCAATTGAGTTAACCCAGTACCACCAATAATTGCCAGTTTAGTCATTGTTCATCCTTTCTTAATATTTTTATAGATCTTTGCACGCAAAGATGCCCGCTGCGTTGCGTAAATACCCTTTGTAATCTAAGCCGTAGCCAAATAAATACCGATTTTCAACGGTTAAGCCGACAAAGTCCGCGGCTAAGGGTTTAGTTTTGTTAAGTGCTTTGTCAAGTAGGACAGCTGAGAAAACCTGTTTTGCACCTTGTTTTAGACAATAGTCTTTAATGGCGGCTAAGGTAATGCCTTCATCTAGAATATCATCTATTAATAAAATGGTTCTGTTCGTTAAAGGTGTTTTGGGCTTAAGTAACCATTCAATATCCCCCCCTGTCGTTTTATTTTGATAGCGACTGGCGTTAATTGAATCAATCGTTAGTGGAAAGCTTAAGCGAGTTAATAATTTACCTGCGGTGATAATGCCACCATTTAACACGCAGAGTATTAATAGGTTGCTGTCGGCTAGGTTATTATTAATCTGCAAAGCCATTGCATCTAATGCGTTTTCAAGTTGTGTCTCGGAGTATAGTAAATCCGCAGATTCTTGTATTTGTTTAATTTCGTTAAGCATTTTGTTCTATCAGTTGATTTAATTGGGCTACTGTTTTTTGGTATTTGGGTGAAGAACGAAAATCTAAAGCCGTTTTAGGTAAGCCTATCATACGCTTAAGCCTTGCTTCTCTGAGAGGGTCTTGAATAATAGGTAATTTATCAAGCACTTCTGCAGCAGCTGATGAGTTATTGCAAACCAATAGCATATCACAGCCTGCTAGGTGGGCCTGTTTAGCGCGATCGGCAAAACCACCAGCAGTAGCAGCACCTGCCATACTTAAATCATCACTAAAAACCGTGCCATTAAAATTTAATTCTTCCCGTAATATTTTTTGTATCCAAAAATTTGAAAAGCCAGCTTGTTGAGAGTCAATATTAGGATAAAGCACATGCGCGGGCATAATGCCCTCTAGGCCTTCTGCTATTAATTGTTTAAACGGTATAAAATCTTTGTGGCGAAGTGCTGTTATATCTCGATCATCTATCGGTAAAGTTAAGTGAGAGTCTAAGGCGACAGCACCATGACCCGGGAAGTGTTTACCGGTTGCCGCCATACCTGCACTATGCATGCCTTTCATAAAATGACTGGCCAGTTGTGTTGCTAGCACCTTGTCAGTTGAAAAAGAACGATCCCCAATAATTTGGCTGACACCACAGTCTATATCTAAAACAGGTGCAAAACTAAAATCAACACCTAAGGCTAATAATTCAGTTGCCATTAACCAGCCAGCAGTTTCAGTTAGTTCTGGGGCTTTTGCATATAGGGCTGCTGCGGGTAAGCGGGTAAAACCGGTTTTAAAACGCTGAACTCTACCGCCTTCTTGATCGACAGCAATTAAAATATCTCCCTGTCTGGCGTTACGAATTGCCTTAATAAGTTCAGTTAATTGTTCTGGGCTTTCAAAATTACGTGAAAATAATATGACCGCCCCAGTATTAGGGTGGTTAAGCATTTCCGCTTCATGTGGAGCTAATGATAAGCCCTCAACATCTAACATGACAGGGCCAAAGGGTTGTTTATTTATCATTAAAGGTATTAAGAATCTAAATATTATTGAGTTATTTTAAAGCTGCTATTTAATAAAAGCGGGTTACACTTGGCTGAGATTAATAGACGTACTGTTATACTAAATTATACTGGAACTTTATGATTAGATATTAATTCTAATGTGGCGTTGTAAATTAGGGAGATTAAGTTTTAATGTATTTTTGCAAGCATAGTTGTTGTGCCTTTATTCTTATGGGGTTTAGTCATTTTGTTGTCGCTGAACCCGTTGTTGAAAAACTAGTCGTAGGATCTTTTTCTAATGGTTTATTAGATCATTGGGAAGCTAAAGATTTTAAGGGGAAAACTGAATATTCTTTAGTGGATTTAGAAGGTACTAAAGTATTAAAAGCAGTGAGTGAAAAAGGGGCTTCAGGGTTGTTTAATGAACAGCGCATCGATTTATATCAAACGCCTGTTATGCATTGGCGTTGGCATATAGAAAATAAATTAGGTCATTTGAACGAGCAAGAAACTTCAGGCGATGACTATGCGGCCAGAGTTTATGTATTGATCAGTGGGGGTGCGGCCTTTTGGCAAAATAAAGCCTTAAATTATGTGTGGTCCAGTTCTTCTCCTGTGGGAACGGTTTGGCCAAATGCTTATACATTTGGTGGTGCCAATGGAAAAATGACTATGATTTCTTTGCGTGACTCAACTCATCACACTGGTACTTGGTATGCTGAACAGCGAAACATTCTCACAGATTTAAAAGAGCACTTTGGAGAAGACATTCGTTACATAGATGGTGTAGCGTTAATGTCAGATAGTGATGATTCAAAAAGTAATGTGACCGCTTACTATGGTGATATTTATTTTAATAAAGAGTGAGTAAGTTAAATTTCAATTCAATTTGCAAATAAAAAAGGGTCATTATTTCTAATGACCCTTCATTTAAATTAAGATATCTTTTTGTATTTAATACGTTTTGGATTATTGGCATCTGTACCTAAACGACGATGACGATCCGCTTCGTAATCTTCATAGTTACCTTCGAACCAAACGACATTACTATCACCTTCAAAAGCTAATATATGGGTCGCGATTCTATCTAAGAACCATCTATCATGCGAAATAACAACCGCACAACCTGGGAACGCGAGTAGCGCTTCTTCTAAGGCACGGAGTGTTTCAACGTCTAAGTCGTTAGTCGGTTCGTCTAACAACAATACGTTACCACCGGTTTTAAGTAATTTAGCAAGATGCACACGGTTTCGCTCACCACCCGATAAATCACCAATGTATTTACCTTGATCGGCCCCTTTAAAGTTAAAACGACCGACATAAGAACGAGAAGGTGTTTCGTACTTACCAACGGTGATAATATCTAAACCATCTGATATTTCTTCAAATACGGTTTTTTTAGCATCTAAATCATCACGTAACTGATCAACATACGCCATTTGTACCGTTTGGCCAATGTTAAGAGTGCCTGAGTCAGGTTTTTCAATCCCCGCCATCATTCTAAACAAGGTGGTTTTACCGGCGCCATTCGGGCCAATAATCCCAACAATACCCCCCGGTGGTAATCTAAAATTAAGGTCATTAAATAATAATTTGTCGCCAAAGGCCTTGCTTATGTTTTCAGCTTCGATGACTACATCACCTAAACGAGGTCCTGGTGGAATGTAGATTTCTTGGGTTTCATTACGTTTTTGGACATCGGTAGAAGACAATTCTTCAAAGCGAGCCAAACGCGCTTTACTCTTCGCGTGACGACCTTTAGGATTGGTACGCACCCATTCTAACTCTTCCTTCATGGCTTTTTGGCGAGAAGATTCTTGTTTCTCTTCTTGCAATAAGCGGTTACTCTTTTGCTCTAACCAACTTGAGTAGTTGCCTTCCCAAGGAATACCAGATCCTCTATCAAGCTCTAATATCCAGCCCGCTACGTTATCTAAGAAATAACGATCATGAGTTACTGCAACCACTGTGCCCGTATAATCATGTAAAAAACGTTCTAACCAAGCGACCGATTCAGCATCTAAATGGTTGGTAGGTTCGTCTAATAACAACATGTCTGGGTTAGAGAGTAATAAACGACATAAAGCGACACGGCGCTTCTCGCCACCCGATAATTTAGTGACATCCGCATCCCAATCAGGTAATCTTAAAGCATCGGCCGCAACTTCTAATTTTCGATCTAAATTGTGACCATCGGCCGCATTTATAATGTCTTCTAATTTGGCTTGGTCAGCCGCTAATTTATCAAAATCGGCGTCAGGATCCGCATAGGCTGCATAAACAGCATCTAAGGCATTTAAGGCATTTTTAACGTCAGCCACAGCTTCTTCAATATTGCCGCGTACCGTTTTTTCTGGATCTAAATGGGGTTCTTGGGCTAAATAGCCAATGTTGATACCTTTAAGAGGAATCGCTTCACCT
>CAIVAH010000051.1 GCA_903903765.1 uncultured Methylococcaceae bacterium | reverse complement strand
TGATCAAAAAGATCAAGCATTACAAGTCTTGAATCAAACCTTAGCGGATTTTATCAACAAAGGCCCCACTGAAGCAGAGTTGAGTGCGGCTAAGAAGAATATTACCGGTGGCTTTGCTTTGCGATCAGATACGAATAAAAAATTGGCTAATTATGTGGGTATGATTGGCTTTTATGATATGCCGTTAGATTATCTCGATACTTTTCAGCAAAATGTGGAGAATGTCACCGTGGCATCTATCACCGATGCTTTTAAGCGTAGAGTTAAGCTAAACTTATTGCAAACGGTCACTGTTGGTAAGGTAGCAGAACCGAGTGGCAAATAAACTTAAGATTATTGGCGGAGACTGGCGTAGTCGATCAATTCATTTTGAAGATGCGCCAGGTCTTAGGCCTACTCCAGTTAGGGTGAGAGAAACGCTTTTTAACTGGTTACGAAACGACATATTAAGTAGTCGTTGTCTAGATTTATATGCGGGTAGTGGCGCCTTGAGTTTTGAGGCTGCTTCAAGAGGCGCTAAATCTGTTGTGCAAGTTGAAAATAATCCCTTAGCTTGTAGGGCATTAAAAGAAAATGCCTTGGCTTTAGAGGCTAAGCAGATAAAAATTGTCCAATCGGAGGTGTTTCGTTATCTAGCCGGTGATGCAGAAGTTTTTGATCTAGTCTTTATTGATCCTCCTTTTCAGCAAGGTTTGGCGGTGCAGACTTGTCATTGGTTAGAAGATAAAAGGTGGTTGAGTGCAAACGCCAAAATATATGTTGAAGTTGAGAGTACTTTAAAACTTAATGAGATGCCTTCAAGTTGGTTACTACTTAAAAGTAAAGTAGCGGGTGAGGTGGGTTATCATTTATTTGAGCGGCATGGCCCTGCGAATTCGGTATCGCTATAAAACGAAATTAAGCGATATTATGGATTTTCTTTAAAAGGTAAATAAGTTGCCGCGTTTGTTTTATATTGTTTAATAGCGATGGTTTCTCGTTCCAAAAACCGCTTAATTGCATCAGCAAAGCCGTTATTTTTTATCCAATGTGCTGAATAGGTCGTGACAGGTTCAAAGCCTCTGGCAATTTTGTGTTCACCTTGGGCGCCAGAATCAAAACGCCCTAGGTGGTTTTTAATACAATAATCGATACCTTGATAGTAGCAAGTTTCAAAGTGTAGGCTGTGATATTCTTCAATACAGCCCCAGTATCTGCCATATAAGGTATCAGAGCCGATAAAGCTTAAGGCAGCAGCAACAGGTGCTTCATCTTTTAAGGCGAATACTAATAATAACGAGTCTCCCATACTATTGGCGATATTTAAGAAAAAATCTAGAGTTAAGTAGGGTTCTGAGCCTTTTTTTAGATAGGTCATCTGATAAAAATTGAAGAACGTTTCCCATTGAGCAAAAGTAACATCAGTGCCTATTATTTGAATTAATGTCACGCCCTGCTCAGTTATCCTGTTACGTTCGCGTTTAATCATTTTGCGTTTACTGGCTGTTAATTTAGATAAAAAGTCATCAAAACACAGGTAGCTTTTATTAAACCATTGGAACTGAACCCCTTCACGAATATTGATATTGAGTGATTTTAATAATTCAATTTGTTTCTCTGTTGGAAATAAACAATGCCAAGAGGAAATGTTTTGTGCATTAGCTAATTGTCGTATTGCTGTTAAAAAAAGCTTATTTATCTCTATTAAGTCATATGAGGGATCAACGCAAATTCTTGGTCCTTGGCAGGGGGTAAATGGAATGGCTGTTATGTATTTTGGATAGTACTCAAGGCCTTGTTGATGATAAGCTGAAGCCCATTGATGATCAAAAACATATTCGCCCCAGGAGTGATTTTTAACATACAAAGGCATAAAACCAATCAGTTCTTCGTCCTTTAGAATAATAAGGTGTGCTGGTATCCAGCCAGTTTTATGAGATATGGCTGCAGTTTGTTCTAGTGCAACTAAAAACTCATGTCTTAAAAACGGGTATGTTATACCTGCGAGATTGTTCCATGCTTGGGCATCAATATTTGAAATACTTGGAATTTGTCTGATTTCCATAGGAATATATCGACAAGTTAAAAAGTTAGCATAACACTACTTACCAAACAGACAATTAAAATATTGGCTTTAAGTAAAAAAAATAATAGAATTTTTTTGAAAAAATGCTATAACGACACAAGGCAAAAATAATGTGCTGCAAAGCATAGGCTCTAATAATAAAAATAAACTAATAATAATCATAATAGGTAACTAAGCTAATGCGTAATAAATTTTTAAGTGTAGGTTTAATGGTTTTATCAATGTCATCGGCTGGAGTTTATGCTGAGGTTTTAACAAAAGACGCAATACCCGCCCCTGTGTTAGACCAGTTTTATAAAAAACATCCCAACGCGTTAGATCTCGTTGCTGAAAAAAAGACGCATTTCAAACAAGAATTAATTCAAATTAGTTATAAAGAAGAAAAAGACAAAGATACTTTTATTGCCTTATACCGCACAAATGGTCGGATCTTTGTGAGTGCAGATGATGTAACCACTGCAAACTTGATGCCTGCTGTAGCCCATGATAATTTAAAAGCCACCTTCAATACTTTCTCCATTAAAAAGGCTATCTTAGTTGTAAACCCAAATGGGGTGGGTGAAGATTATGATTTAACAATCGATGCGTCAGGTGTTGCGTGGAATGTAGTTGTAGACTACAAAGGTAATATCATTCATAAAGAGCGGATTTAAAAGCGATAAATGGTTTAAGGTATAAAGCTTAAATTTTATACCTTTCTTGTTGTTTTTTAATTTGCGCGCGTAATAAAAAATTAATTTTTTTAAAAAACAACAACTGGATATATTAAAGATGGTTAAAAAAAATAGTAGGCCTATTTCTCCTCACCTACAAGTCTATCGATTGCCTATAACAGGCATTATTTCAATAAGCCATCGCATGACAGGCGTCATGTTATCGGTCGGTTTAATCTTTTTTGTTTACCTACTATACGTAATATTGGCTGGTGCAGAGTCTTATTTAGCCATGCAGCTTATTATGCAAAATGGCTTGTTTAAGCTGATGTATTGGGGCTTTATTTACGCACTTCTTTTTCATTGTTGTCATGGTATAAGGCATTTGATGTGGGATGCAGGTAAGGGGTTTGGGCGTGAGACGCTCAATCAATACGCTATCATAGAATTAGTGATCTCTTTGGTGCTTACCTTAATAATTTTTCTTTTTGTTTAATTAAAAGGCTCCTTTATGCAATATAGATCTCCCTTAGCAAATGTGCGCGGCTTGGGTTCTGCTAAATCAGGAACTTCTCATTGGTGGATGCAACGTATTACAGCGGTCACTTTAATACC